>JBCNOJ010000289.1:0-6755 GCA_039593925.1 Acidovorax sp. | reverse complement strand
GCACCATGTTCGGCGGCTGGCGCATCGTGAAGACCATGGGCCAGAAGATCACCAAGCTCAAGCCCGTGGGCGGCTTCTGCGCCGAGACGGGTGGAGCGCTCACCCTGTTCCTGGCCACCACCCTGGGCATCCCGGTCTCCACCACGCACACCATCACCGGCGCCATCGTGGGTGTGGGCTCTACCCAGCGCGCCAGTGCCGTGCGCTGGGGTGTGGCCGGCAACATCGTCTGGGCGTGGATTCTGACGATCCCGGCCAGCGCTTTCGTCGCCGCCGTGGCGTACTGGGTCAGCCTGCAGATATTCTAGGCGCGCTGGTGCAAGGTTGCTATATTTTGTATAGCTGCTAGCGCTTGTCTACCAAGCGCTAGCGCCCGATTTCATTGTGAAATCTTGCGCGCTTCCTCGATCTGGTACTCGAAGTAGCGCTGAAAGCTGAACGCAATGCTGGCCATGAGCACGGCCGTGCCGATCATCAACGAAGCCACGATGGCGGCGATGGTGACCCAGCCTGTGCGGCCCGGCGCCGCATCGGGCGCAGCGGTGGGGTTGTAGCGGGCGTTCCAGGCTTCAGGCGTCTTGAGGGCAAACAAGATGGCCTGCAACGCGCACCCCGCGATGGTGAAGCCCAGCAACGGAATGAGCATCCAGCTGGTGTGGTCGTCCTGCCCCAGCTGTTGTACGCGCTGAATGCCATAGACGCCCAACGCCGTCGGCAGGGGCAGCAGCCATCCGATCAGGTCGCTGAATCCATGCAGATAAAAGCGGTGCAGACCCAGCGGCCCACCGAGAAATGCCAGCCAGGCCGCCAAAGTCTTGTTCTTCATGTGGAGCACCGGGTTATTCGGGGGACGTGGTGTCGCCAGCACCCAGGGTCTTTTCCATCAGCACAATGTCGCGCCAGGCTCCGAATTTCCAGCCCACCGACCGCATCACGCCCACATCGGTGAAGCCCAGCGAGCGGTGCACGCCGATGGAGCCCGCATTGGCCGAATCACCGATCACGGCCAGCAGCTTGCGCACGCCCACGGCCTCGGCCTGCACGGCCAGTTCAGCCAGCAGCTTGCGACCCAGGCCCATGCCTCGGGCCTGGTCAGCCACGTAAATCGAATCCTCGGCCGAGAAGCGGTAGGCTGGGCGAGGCTTGAACCAGTTGGCGTAGGCAAACCCCAGCACCTGGCCGTCCTTTTCGGCCACCAGCCAAGGCAGGCCGCGCGCCAGTACGTCGGCGCGGCGCCCAGCCATGTCGGTTTCGGAGGGGGGATCGATTTCGAAAGTGCCTGTGCCGTGGAGCACGTGGTGTTGGTAAATGGCCGTGATGGCAGGGATATCGGCGTCTGTGCTGGGGCGGATGGTAGGCATTGGAGGGGATGGGGATATAATCGCAGGCTTTGCAGCGTGTCGCTGGCCGGGTGGCCATGTCGCGTGTCTCAAACGCCGCAAGAAAATCTGCAGCAATTGCTGCGACCACCCGAAGGATAAATCATGGTCGTCATTCGACTCTCCCGCGGCGGCTCCAAGGGCCGTCCTTTTTTCAACATCGTCGTTGCTGACAAGCGCGTGCGCCGTGACGGCCGCTTCATCGAGCGCATCGGCTTCTACAACCCCACCGCCAAAGAATCCGAAGAAGGCCTGCGCATCGTGCAAGACCGTCTGACGTACTGGAAGAGCGTGGGCGCCCAGTCCTCGCCCACCGTGGACCGCCTGATCAAGCAAGCTGCCAAGAAGGCTGCTTAAAGCTCCCTGAAAAGGGCGGGTTTCGTCGGCATGTCTGGCGAAACCCGCCCTTTTCCTATTTCGGATTCACCTATGGCTACCATGTCCTTGACCCTGGAACCCGCTGAACTGCCGTCTGACGCTGTGGAAGTGGGGCGTATCGCCGATGCCTGGGGGGTGAAGGGCTGGTTCAAGGTCCAGACCCACAGCAGCAGCCCAGAGGCGCTGTTTGCCTCCAAGCGCTGGTACCTGCAGCCCTCGGAGCGGGGTGCAAAAACCTTCACCGGCACCGTGCTGCTGCCCATCCGGCAAGCCAAAGACCATTCCGACACGGTCGTGGCCTGGGCGCAGGGAATCGACGACCGTAATGCCGCAGAGGCGCTGCGCGGCGCACGCATCTTTGTGCCGCGCTCCAGCTTTCCCTCGACGTCCGAAGACGAGTTTTATTGGGTCGACCTGATCGGCCTGGCAGTGGTCAACCGCGAAGGGGTGGCGCTGGGCCAAGTGCAGGAACTCATGTCCACCGGCCCGCAAACAGTGCTGGTTCTGGCATACGAGCAGGACGGCAAGACCCGGGAGCGCATGATTCCTTTTGTTGCCGCGTTTGTCGACAAGGTGGACTTGGCCGAAAAACGCATCACGGTTGATTGGCAACCGGATTACTGACGGCCGCCTTGCCTGCATCCCGCGCCCCACGCCATGCGCTTTGACGTCATCACCCTGTTTCCTGAGCTGTTCGCGCCGTTCCTGTCGAGCGGCGTGACGCGGCGCGCCTACGCCAGCGGCCAGGTTGATGTGCGCCTGTGGAATCCGCGGGACTACGCGGAGGGCAACTACCGCCGCGTGGACGATCGCCCATTTGGTGGTGGCCCGGGCATGGTGATGATGGCGGAGCCTTTGCAGCGCTGTCTGGCGGCCATCCGCAGGGAGCGTGCGGAGGCGGCAGGTGCCGAGGCGCCGCTGGTGCTGTTTTCACCGATTGGCGACGTGCTGTGCCACGCTGCGGTCGAGCGCTGGTCGGCCAGCAGCGGCGCCGTGCTGCTGTGCGGGCGCTACGAGGGCATCGACCAGCGTTTCATTGATATGCATGTTGAGCTGCAGATCAGCCTGGGCGATTTCGTGCTGTCGGGCGGCGAAATTGCAGCCCTGGCCATGCTGGACGCGGTGACGCGCCTGCAACCCGGTGTGCTCAATGACGAGGGCAGCCATCAGCTTGACAGCTTCAACCCGGCGTTGGATGGTTTGCTGGACTGCCCGCATTACACGCGACCGGAAGAGTGGTCGGGCCAGCCGGTGCCCGCTGAGCTCCTGTCAGGCCACCATGCGCAGATTGAGCGCTGGCGCCGCGACCAGCGCTTGGCCATCACCGCGCTGCACCGGCCTGACCTCATCAATGCAGCCCGCAAAGCAGGGCGGTTGGCTGCAGCGGATGAAGCTGTGTTGGCCAAACTTGGCTGACTTGCTATAATCAAAGGCTTTTCGATCCTCTGGCCGGCCGTTTCAACAGGGAGCCTTTCCCGTTGACACACTGAGACGTCAATCCCGACGCAGCCATTTTTGGCGCGGACAAGATCGGTAGGAAATTCAAATGAACCTGATCCAGACTCTGGAAGCGGAAGAAATTGCCCGCTTGAACAAGACCATTCCCGAATTCGCCCCTGGTGACACCGTCATCGTGAGCGTGAATGTGGTGGAAGGTTCCCGCAAGCGCGTGCAGGCTTACGAAGGCGTTGTGATTGCCAAGCGCAATCGTGGCCTGAACAGCGGCTTCACCGTGCGCAAGATCTCCAGCGGCGAAGGCGTGGAACGTACGTTCCAGACCTACAGCCCCCTGATCGCCAGCATCGAAGTGAAGCGCCGCGGTGACGTGCGCCGTGCCAAGCTGTACTACCTGCGTGACCGCAGCGGCAAGTCGGCACGTATCAAGGAAAAGCTGCCTTCGCGCGTCAACAAGGCTGCTGCCACCGCCGCATAAGGCGCGGGCTCGTCCTGACAAGCCGCTACAGCATCAGCCTGTAGCGGCTTTTTTGTTTTGTCTGAACGCCAAATAAATTTGTTCAGCATCTGACCGTGAAACCGACCCCCAGTCCCGCCGTGTCTTCAGTCATCGCTCCTTTGTCGAGCCTGCCTGATTTCGACCCGCGTCTGGTGCCTGTGATGGGGGTGGACACGCACCTGCCCGCCGTGCCGCTGGCCGCCCAGACACCGGATGCGTTGCGCGCGCGGTTTGCTCAGCCTCCGCAGTGGGAGCCCGAGGTGCTGCTGGAAAAGAAATTCATGAACCGCGAGCCGGCACATGCCTCGGTTCTGCTGGGCATCGTGCTGCGCGATCAGCCCATGGTGCTGCTGACAGAGCGCACGGCCCACTTGTCCACCCACTCGGGGCAGGTGGCGTTTCCGGGCGGGCGGGCTGACCCCGGAGATGCCAGCCCCGCAGCGACGGCCCTGCGCGAGGCACAGGAGGAGGTGGGGCTGGGACCGGAGTACGTCGAGGTGCTGGGCCACTTGCCTACCTACGTCACCGGGTCGTCGTTCATCATCACGCCGGTGGTGGGGCTGGTGCAGCCTGACTGTGTGCTGCAACCCAACCCCTACGAAGTGGCCGACCTGTTTGAGGTGCCGCTCGCTTTTTTGCTCAACCCTGCCCATCACCGCCGCCATGTGTACGACCGCGATGGCGTCCACCGCGAGTGGTTTTCCATGCCGTATCAGAGCGGCGACAAGACCCACTTCATCTGGGGCGCCACCGCAGGCATGCTGCGCAATTTCTACCGCTTCATGCAGGCCTGAAGGCCGCTCAATCCTGTGGGGCGCGGGCGCCAAGCCCCAGTATCATTGCGCCCCATGAGTTTCTTCGCCATCCTGTTCGCTCTGCTGATCGAGCAGGCCCGTCCGCTGGCCCGCAGCAACCCCATCCATGCGGGGTTGCGTGCCTGGGCGCTGTCCGTCAGCCGCAATTTTGATGCGGGCAAGGCGCACCACGGCTGGGTGGCGTGGAGCCTGGCGGTGCTGGTTCCCGCACTGGTCACTCTGGCCATTCACTGGGCGTTGCTGTGGGGCTTGGGCTGGCCTTTTGCGGTGCTGTGGAGCGTGGCAGTGCTTTATGTCACCCTGGGTTTTCGGCAGTTCAGCCACCACTTCACCGGGATTCGAGATGCGCTGGAAGAGGGTAACGAAGACGCGGCCCGGGAGCGTTTGGCGCATTGGCAGCAGGTGGATGTGGGTGCATTGCCGCGCAGCGAGATCGTGCGACACGTGATCGAGTACTCAGTGATTGCCGCCCACCGGCACGTGTTTGGCGTGCTCGCTTGGTTCTCGGTGCTGGCAGCCCTGGGGCTGGGGCCCACCGGTGCGGTGCTGTATCGGCTGGCGGAGTTTGTGGCGCGCTATTGGCACTACAAGAGGCGCGCTGGCGCACAACCGGCCAGCGCGTCGCTGCAGCGCGCGTCGGTGCAGGCTTGGACGGTGATCGACTGGCTGCCCGCGCGTCTCACCGCGCTGAGCTTCGCCGTGGTGGGCAGCTTTGAAGAGGCGATCGAGGGGTGGCGGTTTCACGCACAGCATTTTCCCAATGACAACGACGGCGTGGTGCTGGCCGCCACGGCGGGCGCCATCAACGTGCGCCTGGGCGGCGAGGCCTTGAAGGCACGCCCCGATCTGCACGCGCCGCAGGGCCTCGAAATCGATGCGGACATGGCTGACAGCGACTCCACCCCGGGCCGTGCACCGGAGGTGGGCCACCTGCGCAGCGTGGTGGGATTGGTGTGGCGGTCGGTGGTGGTTTGGATGCTGCTGCTGGCATTGCTGACGCTGGCCCGGTTGCTCGGCTGATCTGCGCCGCGGGGAAGAATGCGCTGGCAGGCCGCGCACCTTCAATAGCGCGTGTGGCTCAACTCTTCAAATAGGTCGCTATAAATTTTGTAGCGATTAGCGCTTATCCCGCCTGCGCTAGGGCCTGATTTAACTGCATTCAACACACCACAGCCCGGTTCGTGGAGATGGGTGCAGTTGTAAAACTTGCAGTCTGTGGCGTGTTGGGCAATGTCTGGCATGCAGGCCGCCAACTGCATGGGCGCGATGTGGTGCAGCCCGAATTCCTGAAATCCGGGTGAATCGATCAGTGCCGTGGTGCGCGCCGCGTCCATCCAATACCAATGCGTGCTGGTGGTGGTGTGTTTGCCAGAGTTCAGCGCCTGCGAGATTTCACCCGTCTGCACCGCAGCGCCCGGTACCAGCAGGTTGATGAGCGTGCTTTTGCCCGAGCCCGAGGGACCCAGCACCAGCGTGGTCTTGCCTTGCAGGTGCTGCATGAGCAGCGCGCGGTCCACGTCGCTGGAGAGCGCGAGCGACAGCGGCAACACGCCGTAATGCGCGCCCGCCCCCATGTGGCGATAGGGCAGCAGCCGTTCCCAGGCCCGGGCAAAAGGCTCGACCAAGTCACTTTTATTCAGCCCGATGATGGGCTTGATCCCCTCGGCCTCTGCCGCGATGAGTGCGCGCGACAACTGGCTTTCCGAAAACACCGGCTCGGCTGCGATCAGGATCAGCACCTGGTCCAGATTGGCCGCAAACGACTTGGTGCGGATCTCGTCCTGGCGGTAGAAGAGGTTGCGTCTTGGCAGCACCTTTTCGATGGTGCCTTCATCGCCCTGGCCGGGTGGGGGTGCCTGCCACATGACGCGGTCGCCCACCACAGCTTGGTTCTTCTTTCCGCGCGGGTGGCAAATGCGCCGTGCACCGTCGGGCGTTTCGATCATGCAATGGCGCCCGTGGCTGGCCACCACGGTGCCTTCCATGAGGGCGCTGCGCTCAGCCATGGTAATTGAGTGGAGTCATGCGGTCATGCGACCAGGGCATCGAACTGGGCCGCGCACTCGAAGTCGGTCGAGGAAATTCCGTTCACGTCGTGCGTGTTCAGCCTCACCACGCAGCGGTTGTAGTGCACCGACAGATCGGGGTGGTGGTCTTGCGCATTGGCGATGAAGGCCAGCGCGTTCACGAAAGAGATGGTTTCGTAGTAGTTTGCGAAGCGGTAGGTTT
>JBCNOJ010000288.1:0-6779 GCA_039593925.1 Acidovorax sp. | reverse complement strand
GATGAAGATCAACGTGACCAATGCCTATGCCGGCTCGCTGGCCTGGTCCAACTTCTTCTCGCGGCTCACGCACAGCCACCCCGGGCGGGTGGTGTGGGTGGTGTTCAACACGCTGATCGCCTTCATGCTGATGGAGATGAACGTGTTCCGCGCCATGGGCGAGGTGTTGGGCTTGTATTCCAACATCGCCATCGCCTGGATCATGTCGGTGGTGGCGGACCTCGTCATTAACAAGCCGCTAGGCCTGTCACCCAAGGGCATCGAGTTCAAGCGCGCGCACCTGTACGACATCAACCCGGTGGGTGTGGGATCGATGGCGCTGGCGTCTGTGCTGTCCATCAGCGCGCACCTGGGGCTGTTTGGCCCGCTGCCGCAGGCGTTCTCGGCTGTCATTGCCATGGCAGTGGCCTTTGTGACCGCGCCGTTGATCGCCTGGGCCACGCGCGGCAAGTACTACATCGCGCGGCAGAGCGAGCCGGTGGCTGTGCCTGTGGCGGGACCTGTGCCCGGCGTGCGGGCTGCCGATATGGGCAGCTACCAGCGCTTCACCGTGCAGCGTTGCGTGATCTGCGAACGCGAATACGAAGCGCCCGACATGGCCCAGTGCCCTGCCTACCGGGGCGCCATCTGCTCGCTGTGTTGCACGCTCGATGCGCGCTGCGGCGACCTGTGCAAGCCCCATGCGAGCATGGCGGTGCAGTGGTCGGCTGCGCTGCGCTGGGTGCTGCCGCGTGCCATCTGGCGCTATCTCGACACAGGCCTGGGCCACTTCCTGCTGCTGATGCTGGTGATTGCGCCGCTGCTGGCGTCGGTGATGGGGCTGCTGTACCACCAGGAGCTCAACACCATTGCCCAGGCCGCCACCGACACCGAAGTGATGGCGGCCCCTGAAGTGGCGCTGCGCTCGGGCTTGCTCAAGGCCTATCTCGCGCTGCTGGTCATCTCGGGCATCGTGGCCTGGTGGCTGGTGCTGGCGCACAAGAGCCGCCAGGTGGCGCAGGAAGAGTCCAACCGCCAGACGGGCCTGCTGGTGCGTGAGATCGATCTGCACCGCCAGACCGACGAAGCGCTGCAGACCGCGCGCCGAGTGGCCGAACAGGCCCAGCAGGCGGCCGAGCAGGCGAACCAGGCCAAGAGCCGCTACATCAGTGCCATCAGCCATGAGATCCGCACGCCGCTCAACTCCATTCTGGGCTATGCGCAGCTGATGGGAGAAGACGCAGGCGTGCCGCCACACCGCAAGCAGGCGGTGCATGTGATCCGGCGTGGTGGCGAGCATTTGTTGTCGCTCATCGAAGGCACGCTCGACATCGCGCGCATCGAGTCCGGCAAGCTCACGCTCGATGTGATGCCCATGCGGTTTGCCGATGGCTTGCACGAAATGGCTGCCCTGTTCGAGCTGCAGGCGGCGGCCAAAGGCCTGGCCTTTCAGTTCGACGTGTTGGGCGTGATTCCCGAAGTGGTGCGCGCCGACGAAAAGCGCTTGCGCCAGATACTCATCAACCTGCTGGGCAACGCCGTCAAATTCACCGTCCAGGGCACCGTCACGCTGCGGGTGCGTTATGCCCGCGAGATGGCGCGCATTGAGGTGCAGGACACGGGGCCGGGCCTCACGCCCGGCGAGATCGAGCGCATCTTCGAACCCTTTGCGCGCGGCGGGTCTGCGGGTGCGCCCGCGGCACCGGGGGCTGGCCTGGGACTCACCATCGCCAAGATGCTCACTGCGCTCATGGGCGGCGAGCTGACTGTGACCAGCGAGCCGGGCAAGGGCTCTGTTTTTCAGGTGAAGCTGTTCCTGCCCGAGGTGCACGCCGAGGCCTTGAGCAAGGCCGCTGCGCCGCTCGCAACACCCTCCGGGCGTGCCCGCAAGGGGTATGCGGGCGAGCGCCGCCGCATCCTGGTGGTCGACAACGAGGAGCCCGACCGCGAGTTGCTGGTGCAACTGCTGGAGCCGCTGGGTTTTGAGCTGCGCCAGGCCGCCAGCGGCCACGACGCGCTGGACCTGCTGGCCGCAGGCTACCGGCCCCACGCCATCTTCATGGACCTGGCCATGCCGGGCATCGATGGATGGGAGACGTTGCGGCGCGTGCGCCAGATGGAGCTGCTGAACGTGCACTGCGCCATCGTTTCGGCCAATGCTTTTGACAAGGCGCTGGACAACGACGTGGACATCCGCCCGGAGGATTTCATCGTCAAGCCCGTGCGCCACACCGAGCTGCTGGACTGGCTGGAGCGCCGCCTGCACCTGCAGTGGCAGTATGAAAGTGGTGACGAAGTGGAAGAGGGCGACGATGCCGGAAATGCGCTGGCTGGGCTGACGGCAGCGCAGCGCCGTGACGTACCGCTGCAGGCCGCCGTCGAAGTCCCAGGTGCTTCCAGAAACTCAGAACCTGCCACGCGCGGCGATGCTTTGAGCTACCCCGACGCTACGTCCCTGGCAGCACTCTCGCAGGCGGTGGCGCTGGGCTACTACCGCGGCGTTCTCAACACGCTGGACGACATCGAACGCAGCCAGCCTGCGCACCGGGCCTTCGTGCACACCATGCGGCAGATGGCGCGCGAGTTCCAGTTCGATGCCATGGCCCAGTTTCTGGAACAAGCCCCCTCGTGACCACGGCGGCAACCATGATGAGTTCACCTTCTTTGAGCCCTTCTTCCTCCTCTCTTGCCGCTGCTGGCGCAGCAGCGCTGGACCGCAGCGACAGCGATGTGGTGCTGATCGTGGACGACGTGCCCGACAACCTGGCCGTGCTGCACGACGCCCTCGACGAATCGGGCTACACCGTGCTGGTGGCCATGCACGGCGAGGCGGCGCTGCAGCGTGCGGCCCAGGCCCTGCCCGACATTGTGTTGCTCGACGCCATGATGCCGGGCATGGACGGCTTCGAAGTGGCCCGGCGCCTGAAGGCATCGCCCGCCACTGCGCACATTCCCATCATCTTCATGACGGGGCTCACCGAGACCGAGCACCTGGTGGCTGCGCTGGAGGCCGGCGGCATCGACTACGTGACCAAGCCCATCAAGCCGCGCGAGGTGATGGCGCGCATGGGTGTGCACCTGGGCGCAGCGCGCAAGGCCCGCCAGGAGGCCAGCCAGGCGCGCGAGGCGCGCAACGCGCTCGATGCCTTCGGCTACGCCAGCATCACCGTGCGCGCGGTGGATGGCCGCATCGTGTGGCAAACCCCGCTGGCGCGCGAACTGCTGCAGAGCTACTTTGGCGGCGTGGGCCCGGATGGCGCACCCACCGCCTTCGGCCAATGGGCGCCCGAGCCTGTGCAGGCCTGGCTGCGCCGCCACGTGTTGGCCGACAACGCCGCCGAGTTGCTGGCGGCGTCCTTGGCCGAGCCGCCGCGCCTGGCCATAGAGCAGGGTGCGCGCCGGCTTACCTTCCGGTTGCACCAGCAGGCGGGCGACAGCGAGGGCGGCGGCGACTGGCTCATCGTGATGCGCGAGGTGTCGGACGCCAAGATCATCGAATCCATGAGCCTGTCTTTCAAGCTGACGGCGCGCGAGGCCGAGGTGCTGTACTGGGTGGTAAAGGGCAAGATCAACCGCGACATCGGCGACATCCTGGGCGCTAGCCCCGCCACGGTCAAGAAGCATCTCGAACGCGTGTTTGCCAAGCTCGGTGTTGAAACACGCACGGCCGCGGCCGCGATGGCGTTGAACCGCATCCGCCAACTGCATCCGCAGTTCGAGGGGTAGAAGCATTCAATACACACGGGTGGCAAGCACGCCGAGAACCTGCTGCGCGCAGGGTTTCGCGTTGACCCTGGGATGCTGCGGTGCAATAATTGCCGTTCCTTCATTTCCGGAGCCCCAGCGTGGAAAGTGCCAGTTGTTGCAGTGAATTCCAGCCAGCCGTGACGGCTGCTGCCTGCCAGGCCTCCTGACGCTCGCTCCCGGGTGTGGGTTGCCAACGCAAGCCCAGCCCAACGTTTCTCCCCCGGTTTTTGTGTTTCCGTAGTGCCTCTCGGCTGCCGCCGAGATGTTGCCTGCCGCGTGTCCGCTCCTGCCCGAAGGCCTTGCCAGGCCGGGCGGATAGGCAGGCAGCGCGCAAGTTGCACAAAACGCCACCGGCCCGCTGTATGTGCTGCAGACAGTTTGCCCGCCTGATCATGCGCCCGTGCCAGGGCCGCTTCATGGTGCGGTGATTTCTGACCTTCGTGCTGCAAGGCCCCGTGATGCCTGACAAGAAAGGACCACGGTATGCCACGTTTTATTGTTGATCTGCTGAGCCCGCTGCAACGCGCGCTGGCGCCCCGGGCCGGGCGCGCGCCAGAGCGCGCCTCGCCCCAAAGCCAGGGCGAGGCCCTGCAGGCCGTGTCGGAGCTGGATGACCATACCCTTTGGCCCACGCACCGCATCCGCTGCAGCCTGCACGCTCCGGCGCCGCGCCGTTCGGGCCCGCGCCGCTGACCCTGCGGTTTTTCATTTGACCAATTCACGTCCCATCTTTTGACGCAGGAGGCTTGTATGGACCCCGACCCGCGAATGCGCTGTGCAGCGCCCCCCATCCCCGCTGTGTTTGGCACGCGCGTGACCGCCACACTGTGGTGGACGCAACGTGCGCGCTGTTGTTGAATCAGATGGCTCAGACCCGCGCCTCAGGCCGCGCGCTCGCATGAAGGTGTGAGCACGCCGCTCTGGCCGTGCCTGGCCAGAAGGAGTGACTCACCATGTCCTGCTTTGTTTTTTGCCCCCACCTTGCTGCCAAGGCTGCAGCACCCGCTTTCACCCCGCCTGTGGCCGTAGAGGCTCGGCGTTTCAACCCCCAAGCGTTCCGCTGAATGCCGAGGAGAACGCCATGCAGTTCCTGCAACACCTCTTCGACCGCTTTCTGCGCAGCCGCCACGTCACGCGCCACTTCGCCCGGCGGCTGATTCTGGACACCCTCAACCTCGGCCGCTCGGCCACCCCCGCGCCGCTGCCTGACCTGCTCAGCCGTGGGCTGCAGCGGGCAGCCAGTGAAGAAGCCGCAGCATTGCTCACGCGGCTGGGCTCCAGCGCGGACGGCCTCAGCGATGCCCAGGCCGCCGAGGCGCTGGTTCGCCACGGGCCCAACGAAGTGCAGCACGAAAAGCCACTGCCCGCATGGCTGCATTTGTGGCACTGCTACCGCAACCCGTTCAACGTGTTGCTCACCGTGCTGGCACTCATCTCCTACCTCACCGAAGACATGGAGGCCACCATCGTCATTCTGGCGATGGTAGTGCTGTCCACCTTGCTGCGGTTCGTGCAGGAGGGGCGTTCCAACCGCGCTGCAGAACGCCTGAAATCCCTAGTCAGCAATACGGCCACCGTGCTGCGGCGCAGTGGCGTGGACACCCATGCCGATCGGAACGCCACAACGCGCGAGCTGCCCATCCAGCAACTGGTGCCGGGCGATGTCATCGTGCTGTCTGCGGGGGACATGATCCCGTCGGACTGCCGCGTGCTCACGGCCAAGGACCTGTTCGTGAGCCAGTCGGCCATGACGGGCGAATCGCTGCCGGTGGAAAAGTTTGCGGATCCCAGCCAGCCCGGCACCGGCGTGCTGGACGCCACCAACCTGCTGTTCATGGGCACCAACGTGGTGTCGGGCTCTGCCACGGCCTTGGTGGTGGCCACCGGCAACCACACCTACTTCGGCACGCTGGCCACGCGCGTCACGGCCACGGACCGCGCGCCCACCGCGTTCCAGGCGGGTGTCAACAGCGTGAGTTGGCTGCTCATCCGCTTTGCAATGGTCATGGTGCCCATCGTGCTGGTGGTCAACGGCTTCACCAAGGGCGACTGGCTGCAGGCCTTTTTGTTTGCGCTCTCGGTGGCGGTGGGCCTCACGCCCGAGATGCTGCCCATGATCGTGACCAGCACACTGGCCAAGGGCGCCGTGCTGTTGTCGCGCAAGAAGGTGGTGGTCAAGCGGCTGGACGCGATCCAGAACTTTGGTGCCATGGACGTACTGTGCACCGACAAGACCGGCACCCTCACGCAGGACAAGATTTTCCTGGAGCGCCACACCGACGCGTTCGGCCACAGCAGCGACGAGGTGCTGGCCTTTGCCTACCTGAACAGCCACTATCAGAGCGGCCTCAAGAACCTGCTCGACCGCGCTGTGCTGGAGCACGTCGAATTGCAAACGCATCTGCGCCTGGCGCAGGACTACCGCAAGGTCGATGAGGTGCCGTTCGACTTCATGCGGCGGCGCATGTCCGTCATCGTGAGCGAGCGCGACGACCACCATGAGCTGATCTGCAAGGGCGCGGTGGAGGAGATGCTGGCCGTGTGCACCCAGGTGCGTGTGGTGGAAGCCGAGGGTGCGCGCGATCTGCCGTTGGACGAGGCTCAGCGCGCCAGCGTGCTGGCGGTGACGCGCAATTTGAACAACGAAGGACTGCGCGTGGTGGCCGTGGCGATGAAGGAAACCGCGCCGCACCAGACTGCTTACGGCGTGGCGGATGAGTGCGGCCTCACCCTGGTGGGCTACGTGGCGTTCCTCGATCCGCCAAAAGAGTCCACCGCCCCCGCGCTCCGGGCATTGGCCGAACACGGCGTGGCCGTGAAGGTGCTGACGGGCGACAACGAACTCGTCACGCTCAAGGTGTGCCGTGAAGTGGGGTTGCCTGTGCAGGGTGTGCTGCTGGGCGGCGCGGTGGATGCCATGGACGATGCCGAGCTAGCGCGCACGGTGGAAGCGCACAACGTGTTCGCCAAACTCTCACCGCTGAACAAGGAGCGCCTGGTGCGCGCGCTGCGTTCGGGCGGCCACGTGGTGGGCTTCATGGGCGACGGCATCA
>JBCNOJ010000287.1:0-6826 GCA_039593925.1 Acidovorax sp. | reverse complement strand
GCAGCCACGTTGGGCTGCGAGGGATGGCCGTCGAGGTCGATGTAGAAGTAGTACTCCCACTGGCCGGTGCGCGCGGGGCGCGATTCGAAGCGCGTCATCGAGACGTTGTTGAGCTTCAGCGGTACCAGCAGGTCGTGCACTGCGCCGGGCCGGTTGGGCACCGAGACGATCAGGCTCGTGCAGTCGCGGCCCGATGCCGGCGGCATGGCCAGCGTCTGCGGCAGGCAGATGACCGAGAAGCGGGTGCGGTTGTACGAGTCGTCCTGGATCGCGTGCGCCACGATGTGCAGGCCGAACTGGGTGGCGGCGCGTTCACTGGATAGACCCGCCCACGCGGGGTTCGTGGTTGCAAGGCGGGCGCCTTCCGCGTTGCTGGACACTGGGCGGCGTTCTGCGTGCGGCAAATGCTTGGAAAGCCAGCCCTGGCACTGCGCCAGCGCCTGAGGATGCGCCAGCACCACCTCAATGCCATCCAGGGAATTGCGGGTCCGCAGAAGGTTGTGCCGCACCAGCAGGCTGACTTCGCCCACCACGTGGGTGGGGGTGTGAAGGAACAAATCGAGCGAGCGGGTGACAACGCCTTCGGTCGAGTTCTCAACGCCCACCACGCCGTACTGTGCACTGCCTGCCGCTGTGGCGTGAAACACCTCGTCGAAGTTGGCGCAGTACATCAGATCGGCAGCACCGCCGAAGAACTCAATGGCAGCCTGCTCGCAGAACGTACCCTCGGGGCCGAGCACGGCCACCCGCTGGGGCGATTCCAGTGCCAGGCAGGCCGACATGATCTCGCGCCAGATGGCGGCCACATGCGGGCCCTTGAGTGGGCCCGGATTGGCCTGGGTGATTTTGTCGATGACCTGCGCCACGCGGTCCGGGCGGAAAAACGGTGTGCCTTCGCGCTTTTTGACTTCGCCCACCTGCTCGGCCACCAGAGCCCGCTGGTTGAGCAGGGTGAGCAATTGTTGGTCAATGCTGTCAATCTGCACGCGCAGACTGGCGAGATCGGGTGAGGCTTGCGGAGTGTTCATGGGGAGGCGGGGTTGCGGGCGTTGGCGTCAGCGATGGTCCATGGTTCGACGGAAGAGGTCGTTGGCTCCACGGCCGGCTCAGGCCTGCTTTAGTTCAAATTCTCGCATGTAGTCCACCAGCGCCTGCACGCCTTCGATCGGCATGGCGTTGTAGACACTGGCACGCATGCCGCCCACGGACTTGTGGCCCTTGAGTTGCAAAAGGCCTCGCTCACGGGCTCCGGCCAGGAAAGCATCATTGCGGCTTTCATCGCGCAGGAAAAATGGAATGTTCATGCGCGAGCGGCAGTTGGCTGCCACCTTGTTCACATACAGCTGCGAGCTGTCAATGGCGTTGTAGAGCAGGGTGGCTTTGGCGATATTGCGCTGCTCCATGGCAGCCACCCCGGTCAGGCTGGCTTCGGATTGGCGCTTGAGCCACTGGAAGGTCAAGCCGGCCATGTAGATGCCCCAGGTTGGCGGCGTGTTGTACATGGACTGGTTGTCCGCAACGGTCTTGTAGTCAAACGCGCTGGGGCATGCGGGCAGGGCATGGCCCAGCAGGTCTTCGCGCACGACGACCAGTGTGAGACCGGCGGGCCCCAGGTTTTTCTGTGCACCGCCGAAGGCCAGGCCCACGCGCGACCAATCCACAGGCCGGGACGCCACGTGCGAGGAAAAGTCGATGACGAGGGGGGCGTCGCTGCCCAGCGCCTTCAGGTCAGGGAGTTGGTGAAACTCGATGCCATTGATCGTTTCGTTGCTGCACAGGTGCAAGTAGCTCGCCCCGCGGCTCACTGTCCAGGTGGCCGGGTCGGGCAGGGTGGTGAAGCCTGATTCTTCCCCGGACGCCACCACGTTGACTTCCGAAGCGTATTTGCGGGCTTCCTTTTGCGACTTCTGGCTCCAGCTGCCCGTCACCACAAAGTCCACGCCTGCAGCCCGCGACAGATTCAAAGGCACGATGGCGTTCTCTGCCAGGCCACCACCTTGCATGAACAGTATCTTGAAATGCGAAGGCACGGCCAGCAGTTCGCGCAGGTCAGCTTCGGCCTGTTCGTAGATGGACAAAAACTCCTTGCCCCTATGGCTCATTTCCATCACGCCCATGCCACTGCCATGCCAGTCCAGCATTTCCGCTGCGGCCTGTTCCAGTACTTCGGTGGGGATGGCGGCAGGGCCGGCCGAGAAGTTGTAAGGGCGGGTCATGAAGATATCGATAAAAAAGGCTGCTAGCGCTTATCCATCCAGCGCTAGCAGCTATGTATTCAATAGCAAATGCGGCGATTCGTGCAGCTCCGTCCGCATATTGGCTGGCCTATCAGGCGTCTGGCTGCTCCGGCGCTTCGCCTGTCGCAGGCGTGCCGCCGCTCGCAGAGCCATCGCTCTCGGCTTCAGCGTCGACCACGTTGGCATCGTTTTCGACAATGCGCTGCAAGCCGCTGAGCTTGGAGCCCTCGTCCAATGCAATGAGCGTTACGCCTTGCGTGGCCCGGCCCAACTCGCGGATCTCAGAGACGCGCGTGCGCACGAGCACGCCCTTGTCCGTAATCAGCATGATTTCGTCGTCGGCATGCACCAACGTGGCGGCCACAACCTTGCCGTTGCGCTCGCTCTGCTGAATCGCGATCATGCCCTTGGTGCCGCGGCCATGGCGGGTGTACTCGCCGATGGGTGTGCGCTTGCCGTAGCCGTTTTCGGTGGCGGTCAGCACGCTTTGCTGCTCGTCTTCAGCCACGAGCATGGCGATCACAGATTGGCCTTCCGGCAGGTCCATGCCGCGCACACCGCGGGTGTTGCGGCCCAAGGCGCGCACGTCGTTTTCGTCAAAGCGGACAGCCTTGCCGCCGTCGCTGAACAGCATCACATCGTGTTTGCCGTCGGTCAGCGCTGCGCCGATCAGATAGTCACCGTCATCCAGGTTGGCTGCGATGATCCCACCCTTGCGCGGGTTGCTGAACTCGTCGAGTGCCGTTTTTTTCACGGTGCCCATGCTGGTCGCCATGAACACGAAGCGGTCTGCCGGGAAGGTTCGCATGTCGCCCGTGAGCGGCAGCACCACGTTGATTTTTTCGCCTTCCTGCAGCGGGAACATGTTGACGATAGGGCGCCCGCGAGAGCCGCGAGAACCGGCTGGCACTTCCCACACCTTGAGCCAATAGAGCCGGCCGCGGTTGGAGAAGCACAGGATGTAGTCGTGCGTGTTGGCGATGAAGAGCTGGTCGATCCAGTCGTCTTCCTTGGTCGCCGTGGCCTGCTTGCCGCGCCCACCGCGCTTCTGCGCGCGGTACTCGGACAGGGGCTGGCTTTTGATGTAACCGGTATGGGAGAGGGTCACCACCATGTCGGTGGGCGTAATCAGATCTTCGGTGGACAGGTCCTGCGCGCTGTATTCGACGATGCTGCGGCGTGTGCCCAGTTTGTGCTGGCCGAATTCGGTCTTGATGGAGGTGAGCTCTTCACCAATGATGGTGGAGACACGCTCGGGTTTGGCCAGGATGTCCAGCAGGTCTTCGATGACCGCCATGACTTCCTTGTACTCGGCCACGATCTTGTCCTGCTCGAGGCCCGTGAGGCGCTGCAAGCGCATCTGCAGGATTTCCTGTGCCTGCGTTTCCGACAGGCGGTACAGGCCATCCTGACCCATGCCGAATTCCTTTTCCAGGCCATCGGGGCGGTAGTCATCGGCGTTGATCACACCGCCATCTTCGCGCGTGCGAGTGAGCATTTCTCGCACGAGCTTGCTGTCCCATGAACGGGCCATCAGTTCGGACTTGGCGACCGGCGGGGTGGGTGCATTGCGGATGATGGCAATGAAATCATCGATGTTGGCCAGCGCAACGGCCAGGCCTTCCAGCACATGGCCGCGGTCGCGCGCCTTGCGCAGTTCGAACACCGTGCGACGGGTCACCACTTCCCGGCGGTGCTGCAGGAAGACGACGATCAGATCCTTCAGGTTGCAAAGGCGAGGCTGACCATCGATCAACGCCACCATGTTCATACCGAAGGTGTCCTGCAGTTGCGTCTGCTTGTACAGGTTGTTCAGCACCACCTCGGGCACTTCGCCACGTTTGAGTTCGATTACCAGGCGCATGCCCGACTTGTCGGACTCGTCCTGGATGTGGCTGATGCCTTCGATCTTCTTCTCGTGCACCAGCTCGGCCATGCGCTCCTGCAGCGTCTTCTTGTTGACCTGGTAGGGCAGCTCGTCAACGATGATCGCTTGACGCTGGCCACGGTCAATATCCTCGAAGTGGCATTTGGCGCGCATCACCACCTTGCCACGTCCGGTCCGGTAGCCATCCTTGACACCATTGATGCCGTAAATGATGCCCGCCGTGGGGAAGTCCGGGGCCGGGATGATCTCCATCAACTCGTCAATGGACGTCTCAGGGTTGCGCAGCATGTGCAAACACGCATCCACCACCTCGTTGAGGTTATGGGGGGGGATATTGGTGGCCATGCCCACCGCGATCCCCGAAGAACCATTGACCAGCAGATTGGGCAGTTTGCTGGGCAAAACCAGCGGCTCTTTCTCACTGCCGTCGTAGTTGGGCCCGAAATCGACGGTTTCCTTGTCGATGTCGCCCAGCATTTCGTGGGCGATTTTTGCCAGCCGGATTTCCGTATACCGCATGGCCGCCGCGTTGTCGCCATCCACAGAGCCAAAATTGCCCTGACCGTCCACCAGCATGTGGCGCAAAGAGAAATCCTGCGCCATGCGAACGATGGTGTCGTAAACCGCAGAATCGCCGTGCGGATGGTATTTACCGATCACGTCGCCCACAATGCGAGCGGATTTCTTATATGGTCTGTTCCAGTCGTTGTTGAGCTCGTGCATTGCAAACAGCACGCGCCGATGCACCGGCTTCAAACCATCGCGCGCATCAGGCAAAGCCCGACCGACGATGACGCTCATCGCATAGTCGAGATAACTGCGCCGCATCTCCTCTTCAAGGCTGATGGGCAAGGTTTCTTTAGCAAACTGGGTCATTGGGGACGGCGGTGGCGGCGAAGGACAGCCATTTTAGGGCTAAGACCGTGTAGCGACCGCGCAACATATCGAAGCAATTCAGGTTTTGTCCTACGGGCCCCACAGGGGTGCCGCCGCTTTTGCGCTGTTACGTATGGCACAATCGTTTGAACGTTTCGGGTGGTGGTCACCCTAGGCGTCCTGATTCGCAGCGCGGCTGCGGCTTTTTCCCCAAGAGGAGAACCATGAAGAAACTGAACAAAGTGGCGATGTTGTTTGCCTCTGCAGCGCTCGCAACCGCCGCTGGCGCACAAACTGTTGACAACTGGACGAACGCTTCTGGCGTGGTCTGGAAGAACGGCACCAACGAATACTGCTGGCGCAATGCCAACTGGACGCCTGCAACGGCTGCTCCTGGTTGCGACGGTGCCATCGTTGCCGCTGCTCCAGCCCCCGCCGCTGCTCCAGCTCCTGCAGCTGCCCCCGCTCCTGCAGCCGCTCCAGCTCCTGCTCCAGCGCCCGCACCTGCAGTGGCCACCAAGGTGACCTACGCTGCTGACGCTTTCTTCGACTTCGACAAGTCTGTTCTGAAGCCAGAAGGCAAGGCCAAGCTGGACGATCTGGTTTCCAAGGTCAAGGACATCAACCTGGAAGTGATCATCGCTGTGGGTCACACCGACTCTATCGGTTCCGATGCTTACAACCAGAAGCTGTCGGTGCGTCGTTCTGAAGCCGTGAAGGCTTATCTGGTGTCCAAGGGCATCGAAAAGAACCGCGTTTACACCGAAGGCAAGGGCGAAAAGCAACCAGTGGCTGACAACAAGACCGCTGAAGGCCGCGCCAAGAACCGCCGCGTTGAAATCGAAGTGGTGGGTACCCGCGCTTCCAAGTAATCAATCGTTTGATTGCTCCAAAAAAGCCCCGGAGACGGGGCTTTTTTGCGTTTGGGTGCTCTCGCGATTTCGCCATTCCTAAGGGTATGGGATGCGTGGGCATGAACGATATGAAATGGTTGGACAGATATTTGCCGTCTCACTCATAGACAATCTTGGCATGACCGACGTTATTAATGCAGACCCCGCCGAACTGGCCAAATTCTCAGAACTCGCACATCGCTGGTGGGACCCTGAGAGCGAATTTCGCCCTTTGCATCAAATCAATCCGCTGAGGCTGGATTGGATTAATGGCTACGCCAACCTTCCAGGCAAGAAAGTTTTGGATGTTGGTTGCGGCGGCGGCATATTGGCCGATTCCATGGCTCGCAAAGGCGCGCAAGTGCTCGGCATCGATTTGTCCACCAAGGCCCTGCGCGTAGCCCAGCTGCACGCGTTGGAGGCTCAGACCGCCAACGTGCAGTATCGCGAAGTCAGTGTGGAGGGCCTGGCAGCAGAGCAGCCGTCTTCCTTTGATGTGGTGACCTGTATGGAGATGCTGGAGCATGTTCCTGATCCTGCGTCGGTGGTTCGCGCATGCTCGCAATTGGTCAAGCCTGGGGGATGGGTGTTTTTTTCCACCATCAATCGCAATGCCAAGGCGTTCATGCTGGCGATAGTGGGCGCGGAGTATGTGTTGAACATGCTGCCACGTGGCACGCACGAGTACGCAAAGATGATACGCCCCAGTGAGTTGGCCGCTAGCTGCCGTGATGCTGGGCTGGACATCAAACACACGCGAGGGTTGGAGTACAACCCCTTGACGCGCCGTTATTGGCTCAGCGCTGACACCAGCGTGAACTACCTTTTCGCTACTCAGCGATCGGCATGATGGACGCGCCCCTATTTCCCCGCATCCGGGCCGTTTTATTTGATCTGGACGGTACGTTGATCGATAGCGCCCCCGATCTGGG
>JBCNOJ010000286.1:0-6876 GCA_039593925.1 Acidovorax sp. | reverse complement strand
CCTGCAACAGCACCGCCGGGTCAAAACGGCCGAAACGGGCCGTCTCGTAGTCCACCGGCTTGAAGCGATCCAGCGCAAACGCTTGGCGTACGGCCAGCAGCGATGGCAACGTTGGCTGTGCGGAGTCTGAAGGCTTGGCCTGCGAACAGAAGAACAGGAGATCCTGCACCAAGCGGTCTGCAATCGTCGGGTCACCCTTGGCCAGCGTGGCGTACTGCATGAGCACGCGCGAAGCCACACGCTTTACATAGACGTCAGGCGGCAAAAGGCCTGAGCCAAACGCCTCAAAAAAACCAGCGCAGATTTTCCAGAACGCCCGGGATTGGCGGTCCGAATGGGCAGCGACAAAACCAAGACACGTATCGCGCAAGCTCAATGCAGCTTTGAGATCGCCGGTTTTGACGATCCTGAGGACGGCCGCGTCAAGACGCGCACGCGCTTCAGGACCATACGGCAGCGGCGGAACAGCCACAGTGCCTTCAGGCTCGCGGAAACGACGCTCCACCGGCCAGAGATCAGCCGGGTGCACGCGATCGGCCCCCGCGAGTGCTTGCGCATCACGGTATTGCGGGAAGAGCGCCACCGGGGAGGCGGGCTTGCCTGCCAGGACGGTTTCCAGATATTCGATCAGCGCGAAGCTGGCCCGTTCGATCACCTCGGCTGCATCGTCGCTGCAGGTCTCTGGGCGCTGCACAAATTTCTGCACTGCCGTCTCCATGGACCGCAGCACCAGTGCCGGCGGGCCCATGCCCACCATTTCCAGCGCACCACAGGCTTGGTGGAGCTGTTGGCGCGCAATGCGCAAAGGACCTGCATCGAGAGCTGCCAGATCCGACTCACGGGCAGTTTCTGCATCACGCACGAAGCGCCGCATCGCCTTGACGGCGCCGTCCAGCGATTTGCGCAGTTCATCGAGCACCCACGCCAACGGCCCCAGGTCGTGATCTCCCTGGTTCCCATCCGCGGCCGGTGCGTTGTTGACATCAATAGATGACATGGATTCGTCCCCGGCTGCAAAGAGCCAGCTAGTTGGTGACTACGTGCTGCTGCGTCAGGCGATCTTGAACCGGGACACCGATTGGCGCAGTTCTTCGGCCATGTGCGACAGTTCGCGCACCTGCTGTGCCGTGGAGCGCGTACCTTCACCGGTCTGCTCAGTCACCGCAAAAATGTGCTGGATGTTGTCGGCCACTTCGTTGGCCAGAACAGCTTCACGCGAGGTCGAGGAGGAGATCTGCTCGATCAGCTCGGCAAGGCGGCGCGACACGCGGTCGATTTCGGTCAGTGCGGTACCGGCGGAGTCGGAGAGGCGGGCCCCTTCCACCACACCCTGCGTGGAGCGTTCCATAGCGGCGACGGCATCCTGCGTGTCGGTCTGAATGGCCTTCACGAGTGCCGAGATCTGGCGCGTGGCGTCTGCGGAGCGTTCAGCGAGGCGCTGCACTTCTTCCGCCACCACCGAGAAGCCGCGGCCGGCTTCACCAGCGGATGCGGCCTGGATGGCAGCGTTCAGGGCCAGCACGTTCGTCTGCTCGGTAATGTCCGAGATCAGTTCGGTGATTTCACCAATCTCCTGCGAGGATTCGCCGAGGCGCTTGATGCGCTTGGAGGTGTCCTGGATCTGGTCGCGAATGGAATTCATACCACCGATGGCGTTCTGCACGGCCTGCAGACCGGAGTCGGCGGCTTGCAGCGACTGGCGGGCCACTGTGGCGGACTCTTGCGCCTGCGTGGACACTTCGTTGATTCGGGTCGCCATGTCCAGAACGGAGCGGCCGGTTTCGCGAATTTCGCGCAGTTGTTCGGTCGATGCGGCCAGCAGTTCGGTAGAGGTGCTGTCCACTTGGGCGGTCGTCTGCGCCACGCGGGTCGCCGTGTTCTGCACGCTGCCCACCAACTGGCGCAGCTCTTCCACCGTGTAGTTCACCGAGTCGGCGATAGCGCCGGTGATGTCTTCCGTCACCGTAGCTTCCTGGGTCAGGTCACCTTCAGCAACCGACTGCAGTTCGTTCATCAATCGCAAAATGGCTGCCTGGTTGGCATCGTTGACGCGTTTGGCTTCCTGCTCCTGGCGCTTGGCATCACGCTGCTGCATTTCAGCGTTGGCCTGGCGGCCACGGCTGTCCAGCAGCTGGACGCGCGAAATACCGATACCGCAAAGCACCACAAACAAGCCAGCCAGCGCGAGCGCGGCCACCTGCCCACCACCCAGGCCTGTCTGGGCCGACAGTTTGGATTGGAGGCCTTCAAGCTGACGGCGCAGCGGTTCGCTATCGGCAATGATCGCGGACTGCGCTTCCCGGGCGGAAACCAAGCCCTGCAGGTTGCCCAGAATGGCGCTGGCCTGCGTGCGGGTCTGCTCGTAGAGCTTGATCAGCGCATCCAACTGCTCGCGGGTTTGCGCGTCTTTCGTCGGTGCCAAGCGCAGTTCGGGGCTGCCATCCAGCAGGCCCTGGGCGATTTCCTTGAACGAGTTCAAGTCCTTACCAAGCAGGAACACAGCCTCGGGGCTCACACCTTCCATCGTCTGGAATTCATTGGCGGACTTACCAATACGCTGCGTCAACATCACCAACTGGCCTGCGGCAGAAATCTCGGCAGCCGGGGCGTTTTGCTGAAGCTTGAGCGACGACACCGTTTCGGCAATCTCGAGCAGATCCGACGACTGGCGGTTGATGGTGCGCAGAGCGTCACCCACCTGAGTCAGGATCTTTTGCTGACCCATCACCACGCTGGCGTTGCGTTCGGCGCGTTCCATCAGAGGATTCACGGCCTCCAGGTCTGGCTTGTAGGGTTCACCCAGCGAATCCACACCCAGTTCACTGTCGCCCGTGTTCAGTGCGCGCACGTTGCGCGCCAGAACGCCGGAGCTTTCAACCACATCGGGGAACGCTTGCGGGCTGCCCACCAATGCCTGCGATACCGACTTGGCCAGACGCTGCGACTGCATCAGTGACTGCCCGGTAGCCGCAAGTTGCTGTGCGGACCGGTCTGCCTGTTGCAGCACCCAAAACGCAATGACTGCCAGTACCAGCACGCCCACGCCCAGCAGGGCCAGCAGGCGCCGCTGGTGCGCTGCAGCCGTTGCACGGCCCAGCAATGGCAAAGAAATCAGATCTTCTTCCGCTTCCGGAGAAGACAGCTCTGGCGAATAACCGTCTGCGTCGCCCTGCACACTGTTCAGGGCCTCGGACGGGTATCCCTCTGCAAGCTGGCCTGCATCCAGGGGCCCAGTGCCCATGAGATCGCGCCCGTCATCGGTCTTGCCCGCATCCGACTCGGCAGGTTTCCGGTTGAACATTTTTCCAAATTGATTGACGACGGACATGGTGCAGCCTTACAGAAAAACTCAAGCACTAATGCTCAGGAAAGCGGGATGTTGAGACAGGATCTGCAAGTTCAGCTCCTGCCAGCGGGTGCCACTGGAGTCGATATACGTGGTGCCAAAGTAGCCGGGAGAGTCTTCGGCGGGTGGCTCGGAAGTGACGAATGCATCCGTGCCGCGCAGCCCCGACAGCCGGTCCACCAACAATGCGGCATTCACTTCAAGCGCCGCATTGAAAGACAGCAGGCTGGATTCGGCCAACGCTTGATCGGAACGCGGGGCCGTAGACCCCATCAAACCCGCGAGATCAACAACGCCAACCAGGCCACCGCGAAGGTTGGCTACGCCAAGAAACCAGCTTTGGGTATAGGGCACCGCCTGCACGGATACCCAAGGAAAGATTTCCCCAGACTGGCCCAGCGGCAGCAAATAGAAATTCCCGGCCGACTCCACAGCCAGCCAGGACGACACAGAGGTACCTTCGGTCCTTGCCGCCTGCAAGCGGCTGGCAAGTCGGGTCTGGAGCTCTCGAAGGGCTTCGCGGTTGGCCATGAGCGCGCCGCAGCCTCAGTTCAGAGCGTCGATTTTGGCTTGCAGCTCAGCAGGGTCCACGGGCTTGGTGATGTAGCCGCGCGCACCCTGACGCATTCCCCAAACCCGGTCAGTTTCCTGGTTCTTGCTGGTGCACATGATGATGGGCACATCGGCATACAGAGGGTCGCGGGTAATGGCACGCGTCAGCTGAAAACCATTTTGTCCGGGCATCACCACGTCCATGAGAATCAGATCTGGCTTTTCTTCAGCCAGGCGGCGAAATGCCTCATCGGCATTTTCAGCAGTACGCACTTGCATGCCTTTTTTCTGAAGCAGGTCGGTCAAAAACATCAACTCGGTCTTCGAGTCATCGACGACCAGTACTTTCTGGATAGGCATTACATCGCTCCTTGTTGGGCATTGCCAAACTGCTGCACGGCTTGCAACAGCTGGTCTTTGGTAAACGGTTTAGTGAGATATTCCTGGCAGCCGACCATACGCCCGCGCGCCTTGTCGAAAACACCGTCTTTGGAAGACAGCATCACCACTGGAGTATCTGCAAAACGGGCATTGCGCTTGATAATGGCGCAGGTCTGGTACCCGTCGAGCTTGGGCATGAGAATGTCGCAGAAAATCAGCTGGGGCTGGTAATCATTGACCTTGGCCAAAGCATCAAAGCCGTCGTCGGCCAACAAGACTTCGTGCCCTCCCTGCTTGAGAAAAATCTCGGCGCTTCGACGGATGGTGTTGCTGTCATCCACCACGAGCACTTTGAAAGATGCGCCTGTTGTAGTCAATTGTCACTGCTCCCGATGGAAAAATAAACAACGCAGCCAGGCTGCGTCTCAAATCTGAACCATCTCGAAATCATCCTTGCGGGCGCCACATTCCGGACAGGTCCAATTCATGGGAACCTGGTCCCACGGAGTGTTGGGTGGAATGCCGTGCTCGGGTGAACCCTGAGCCTCGTCATAAATCCAACCGCAAATCAAGCACATCCAGGTTTTAGAGTCGATCACAGCTTAAAGGGCCTTCACATAGAATGCAACGATTGTATCTAGTCATCTCAGCGGCCTGCAGCTTCTGTGCCACCCTTCCAGCAGGATCCGGTCAATGACCCACAAAGCATCTCAACCCCCCCCGGAAATCAAAGACATTGACGACGAGAGCCCGGAGGACGCGACCCCTGCCTGTGTTCTTGTATTCAATGCCAGCGACCCGAGCGGCGCTGGCGGTTTGACTGCAGATATCACCACCATCGCATCGGTTGGCGGGCACCCGATTGCCGTAGTGACCGGCGCCTACGCCCGCGATACGGCCGAGATTTTTGACCATTTCAGCTTTGACGACGAAGCGGTGGCAGAACAGGCCCGGGCAGTGCTGGAAGACCTGCCAGTGCAGGCTATCAAGATCGGCTTTGTGGGCAGTCCGGAGAACATCAGCACCATCGCCGAAATAACGACAGACTATGATGAAGTCCCGGTGATAGCCTACATGCCCAACCTTTCCTGGTGGCGTGAAGAGCTCATCGATGAGTATCTGGACGCCTTCCGCGAACTGTTGTTACCGCAGACTTCCGTGTTGGTTGGAAACCACAGCACCCTGTGGCGCTGGTTGTTGCCCGAGTGGGCCAGCGACCGTAGCCCTACGGCCCGCGACATCGCCCGCGCCGCGTCCGAGATGGGTGTGCCCTACACGCTGGTGACGGGCATCCCCTTGCCCGAGCAATTTGTGGAAAACGTGCTTGCCTCCCCCCAGGCGGTGCTGGGCAGCGGCAAGTTTGAACTGTTTGACGCCACGTTCTCAGGAGCAGGCGACACCTTGTCGGCCGCGCTGACTTCCCTGGTGGCCGCGGGCAACGACTTGGGCGAAGCCACCAGCGAAGCGCTTGGCTACCTCGACCGGTGCCTGGACGCTGGTTTCCGCCCGGGCATGGGGCACATCGTGCCCGACCGCATGTTCTGGGCGCTGCCCGAAGACGACGAAGCCGCAGACGACGACGAACCCGCCATCGACGAAGCCCAGGCCCTCGAAGGTTTTGTAATGCCACCCCATGACACCAAGCACTGATCTCAACACTCCCCTGTTCGAACGCGCCAAGGCGCTCATCCCCGGTGGCGTGAACTCGCCCGTGCGGGCTTTCAAGGCCGTAGGCGGCACGCCGCGCTTCGTCAAGCGCGCCCAGGGCGCGTACTTCTGGGACGCCAACGACCAGCGATTCATCGATTACATCGGTTCCTGGGGCCCCATGATCCTGGGCCATGGCCACCCCGCTGTGCTGGAGGCAGTGCAAAAGGCCGCCCTTGAAGGCTTCAGCTTTGGCGCACCCACCGAGCGCGAGGTCGAGCTCGCCGAAGAGATCTTGAGCCTCGTGCCATCGATGGAGATGATCCGCCTGGTCAGCTCCGGCACCGAGGCGGGCATGAGCGCCATCCGCCTTGCGCGCGGCGCGACGGGCCGCAGCAAGTTCATCAAGTTCGAGGGCTGCTACCACGGCCATGCCGATTCGCTGCTGGTCAAGGCCGGCTCAGGCCTCGCCACGTTTGGCAACGCCACCAGCGCGGGCGTACCGCCCGAGGTGGTGCAGCACACCGTCGTGCTCGAATACAACAACCTAGCGCAGCTGGAGGAAGCCTTTGCCCTTCACGGCAAGGAACTGGCCTGCGTGATGATCGAACCCATCGCGGGCAACATGAACCTGGTGCGTGCCAGCGTGCCGTTCATGAAGCGCTGCCGCGAGCTGTGCACCGAATACGGCGCGTTGCTTGTGCTCGACGAGGTGATGACGGGTTTTCGCGTGGCCCTGGGCAGCGCGCAAAGCGTCTATGCCAAGAGCATCCCAGGATTCAAGCCCGACATCACCGTGCTGGGCAAGGTGATCGGCGGCGGCATGCCGCTGGCGGCGTTCGGCGGGCCCCGCGCCATCATGGAACACCTGGCCCCGCTGGGCGCGGTGTACCAGGCAGGCACGCTTTCGGGCAACCCCGTGGCCACGGCCTGTGGCCTCACTACGCTGC
>JBCNOJ010000285.1:0-6903 GCA_039593925.1 Acidovorax sp. | reverse complement strand
CACCACGGCACCGCAAACAGCTCGGCCCGTAGCAGCGCGATGGTGCTGTAGGTGTAGCGCGGCGCGGGGTCGTCGGCGGGGAGGTTCAGGGCACGGCCGTCGGCAGACAGGCCGAAATCCCCCCGCGGGTTATGCGGCGGGTTGGGCACCAGCCACAGGTGCGCCAGGCTGCTGCCCGATTCAAACGCCTGCACCGCCGCCGCGTCGAAGACAAAATCCGGCGCAAACACATCGCCCGCGGCCAGCCAGAACACGGGTCCCAGTTGCGGCAGCGCCCGGGCAATGCCACCCGCCGTTTCCAGCGCACCGCCAAAATCCACGCCCTCGCGGGAGTATGAAATTGATAGCTGCCTGCGCTTATCAGACAAGCGCTGGAGGCCAAAAACACTTGAAAACCGCTCGCTGATCTGCTCGCCCAGCCACGCGGTGTTGATGACCGCTCGCGAGACACCGGCGTCCTGCAGCGCCTGCAGGTGCCACTGCAGCAGCGGCAGGCCCTGCACCGCCAGCAGGGGCTTTGGGGTCACGTCCGTCAGGGGCCGCATGCGCTCGCCCCGCCCTGCGGCGAGCACGAGGGCAGGCACCTGTTGCGGGCTGCCTGGCGAGATCCCGGGGTGGCCCGGCGGCCCCGTCTCCATCGCGGTCTTCATACCGGTTCGGGTCTCTGCGCCCGATGCGCCAGTGCCCTCCGGCAAGGGCCCACCACGCTGCAGCGTATGCCGCTGGACCGCGGCAGGCTCGAACCGCGCGAGCAGCGCATCCATCAGCGCGTGCGCCTTGGCAGAGTGGTCCGCGCCGAAATTGCAGACGTACACGTCCAGCGTGACGGCACTGCGCTCAGGCCAGGTGTGTACGCACAGGTGCGATTCCGCCAGCAGCACGGTGGCAGTGACACCGCCAGGCCCCTGGGCCGAGGCGGGAAACTGGTGGAACAGCTGCCCGACGGGCTGCAGGCCTGCGGCGTGCACGGCGCTCACGCAAAACCGCCCCAGAGCGGCGGCGTCCAGCAGCCACTCGGGCGCGCAGCGGCAGCCATGAAGATCGGCGGTGAGGTGCAGTCCTTGCATGGGGCAGCACTGTAGTACACGCGCGGCCCGCCGCTGCTGCGCTGCCACAATCGCGCCATGTCCGAACCGGCTCCTCGCACCGACAAAGCCACCGCCACCTACGAAAAAATCGTCGAGGGGCTGGCCTTTACGCCCTTTCTACACCTGCAGTTCCACCTGCTCCCGCCCATGCGGCTGGAAATCTCCACCCGCAAGCGCGCACCGCTCTATGTAGTGGGCGCCGAGGGCTGGTGGATACAGTGGGAAGACCAGGCGCCGATTGCGCTGGAGGCCGGAGACGTGGTGTTCCTGCCGCACGCGGGCCGCCATTGGGTGTTCACAGATCCACACGCACCGCTCAAGCCGTGGGAGTCCTTGCTGTCGCACAAGCCTGTGCGCCATGGCTCCACCTACAACCTCACAATTGGGGGCGATGCAGCGCCACTCGCGTGGACTGGCAGCTTCTACTGGACCGCCGACCTGGCGAGCCACCCGCTGGTCGCAGGCCTGCCCCCCGTGATGCGCATGAACCGCTCCAGCAACCCGACCTGGCTGCCCTTGATGGCCCAGGTGGTGCAATGGATCAGCGATATCCGTGCCGGGGGCAAGGGCGTGGGCATGACCCAGGCCATGACCGCCCTCATGCAGCACCTTGTGCTCGAATGGCTGCGGGCCCCTGAACGGGCCACGCCCGCTGCGTCAATGGCCCCAGCTGCGGTGCAGGACCCGCGGATCACGCCAGCGCTGGAGGCAATCCATGCCCGCCCTGCCGAAGCCTGGACAGCGACCAGCCTGGCCGCACTGTGCCATCTCAGCCGCACCACGTTCACGCAACGCTTCCAGGCGCAGATGCAACTGCCACCCATGCGGTACCTAGCACGCTGGCGCGTGCACTTGGCCGACCGCATGCTCAAGGACAAACGCCTGACGCTGCAGCAGGCCGCCGACGCCGTGGGGTATTCCACCGGGGCCATCCTGGCGCGGGCGTACAAGAGGGAAAGGGGCGTATCGCCCACGCTGACCGACACCGCCGAACAATCGGCTGCAAAAACGCGCTGAACAGCTGTCGCCACGGCAGCTGCCTTTCCGAAGAATCAACCACGGGCCCACAGCGGGCCCGTTTTTGTTTTTTCTCGGAGGGGATTTCGCATGACAGATACCCGTTGGGCCGCCAACAATCGGCGCGTGCTGGGCGCAGCTGCGCTTTGCCTGGGCCTGGTCACGGCCACGGCAGCCAACGCCGCCAGCGGCTGGCAGGCGGCTGGCAGCTTCACCGGCGCCCGCGCACGCCACACCACCACACCACTGGGCGACGGGCGTGTGCTTGTCGCTGGCGGCCAAAGCGGCGCCACGGCGCTCGCCACCACGCAGCTCTACGACCCGGCCACGGGCCAGTGGACGAACGGGCCTGCACTGCCCGGGCCCCGCACCGAGCACACGGCTACGCTGCTGCGCGATGGCACCGTGCTGGTAGCCGGTGGCGACACCGGCAGTGCATCCACCAATGCCAGCGCCATGTTCGACCCACACGCCGCAACCTTCACCGCAGTTGGCGCTATGGCCGTGCGCCGCGCGCGGCACGTAGCCACCCTCCTGACGGACGGCCGCGTGCTGGTCAGCGGGGGGCGCGGCACGGGCGGGCAGGAGGCCCTGCGTTCGGCGGAAATCTATGACCCCGTGACGCAGAGCTGGGATGGCACGAGCCAGATGCCAGGCATGGGAAAACGCCAGCACTCGGCCACGCTGCTCAGGGACGGCCGTGTGCTCATCGCAGGCGGCCTGGACACCGGCGAAAGCCCCAGCAACACCACCGCACTCTGGAACCCTGCCACCGGCGCCTGGACCAGCACTGCACCATTGCCGGGCAACCGCCTGGACCACACCGCCACGCTGCTGCCCGACGGCCGCGTGTTCGTTGCAGGCGGCACCGACGGCGCCAACAGCCTCAGCACCACGCTGCTCTATAACCCCGCCAACGACACCTGGAGCGCGGGGCCCGCATTGCTGGCAGCCCGCAGCCTCCACGCCGCGGCGCTCTTACCGGACGGCCGCGTTTTACTCACCGGCGGCGAGAACCTGGCTGCACCGCTGGCCACGGCGGAAATCTTTGACCCTGGCACTCAGCAAATGTTGACGTTCCCGTCGATGGCGCAGGCCCGCAGCAGAGCGAGCACGCTGCTGCTGCCCACGGGCGACGTACTGACCACCGGTGGCGAAGGCATCAACGGCGCACTCGTCACGGCAGAAAGGGTTCGCACCAGTGTGTTCACGCGCCAGGGCACCGCCAACCTGCCATCGGGCCGCACACAACACCGAGCCACGCTGATGCCCAGCGGCGATGTGCTCATCTCCGGCGACAGGGTGGGCGGGTCCGAGAGGGCCAGCACGCTGCGCTACAGGCCCGACTCCACGTCCGCGGCAGCCGCCTGGTTCGGCCTGCCGCCGCTCCAGCAGCCCCGCAGCCAGCACACCCAGACCGTGCTGGCGGACGGGCGGGCGTTGGTCGTCGGCGGCTGGCACGTGTCGACCTTGAGCTCGTCTGAAATCTATGACGAAGCCACGCAGTCTTGGACTGCGGCACCGCCCATGCTCGGCCATCGATACGACCACACCGCCACCTTGTTGCCCAACGGCACCGTGCTGGTGGCAGGCGGCAGCAACGGCACGCCGCTGCCGACTTCCAGTGCCGAAACCTACGACGCTTCCAGCAATCAATGGCTGGCGGCGGGCAGCATGTCTACAGAACGCAGCCGCCATACGGCCACGCTGCTGCCCGATGGACGCGTGATGGCGGCCGGTGGCGACGGTTTTACCAACGGCGGCGGCCCGCAGGCCACAGTAGAGTTCTACAACCCCGCCACGCGCCAATGGTCTAGCGGCCCCGCCATGAGCGTGCCCCGCAGCGGACATCAAGCTGTCGCGCTGAAGGACGGGCGGGTGCTGGTGCTGCACCGCGACCTCAGCAGTGCAGCGATCTTTGACCCTGCCAGCAACACCTGGCAGGGCGCAGCCGCCCCGCAGGCCACCCGCACCGGGTACAGCGCCACGCCCTTGCCAGACGGGCGCGTCTTTATTGCGGGGGGGCGGGTTGGCAACACAGACATCATGCTGACGGAACTCTACAACCCCACCACCAATACCTGGGAACCCGCACAAAGCCTGGGGCAGCCGTGCAGCGACCACACGGCCAGCCTGCTGGCCACCGGCAAGGTGTTGATTGCAGGCTGCGGCGCCGAGCTGTTTGCAGACCCCGTGCGGAGCAGCGCGCCCCAGATCACCAACGCGAGTCCTGCAACGCTGTCCACAGGCACCACGCTAGCGCTGACCGGTCTTCGCTTCGCGGGCGATAGCGAAGGCAGCGGCGGCAACACCGGCCAGTCAGCCACCCATGTTCCCCTGGTATCGGTGCAGGCTGTGGACGGAGGTCCCGCCATCTGGCTGACCGCGCAGGCATCCAGCGAGACAGCGTTCACCACGCGCGCCGTGCCTGCACAGGCCGGCATCAAGCCGGGCCTGTATCGGGCCACGTTGTATGTGAACGGGATGGCCTCCAACAGCGTGCTGCTCAACGGCCAAGCCGCAGGCGCGCCGAATCCGCCGACCAATGTGACGGCAACGCCCGGCAATGCCCAGGTCACCGTGTCCTGGCAGGCCCCTGTGGGCGGCACGCCGCCCGCCAGCTACACGGTCACCGCCCAGCCTGGCGGCGCCAGCTGCACCGTGCTGGCCCCCGCGACGAGCTGCACCGTGACCGGCCTGACCAACGGCACCACCTACACCTTCACGGTGACGGCCAACACCGCTGGCGGCAACGCATCGGCCCCGCCCACGGGTGGCGTGGCGCCCGCCCCGGGGCCTGGCGGCGGGCCCGGCAGTGGCGTGCAGAGCGTGCCCACCTTGTCCCAATGGGGCGTGCTGCTGCTGGCCATGCTGATGCTGGTCGCAGGCGTGCGGCACCGCAAGGCCTTTGATTGATTCAAAAACCATAGCTACCAGCGCTTTCCCAATAAGCGCTAGAGGCCAAAAACACCATGAAAACCTTCACTTCCATCCTGAACCGCCATGCGCCCCGTGCCTTGGCCGCCTCGCTGCTGCTGGGAGGCGCTCACGCGTTTGCGCTTGAATGCCCTTCAGGGCAGTGGCTGGCCGAGTACTTTCCCAACACCAAGCTCGCAGGCAGCCCGGTGCTCACGCGCTGCGAGGCCGGCCCCATCGACTACTACTGGATGACCGACAGCCCCGACCCGCGCCTGCCGGTGGACGCGTTCTCCGTGCGCTGGACGGCCCACCTGCCATTCAGCGCCGGCACGGCCCAGTTCACCACCTACACCGACGACGGCGTGCGCCTGTTCGTGGACGACAAGCGCGTGATCAACAACTGGACGCGCCACGGCATCACCGAGGACACGGCCAAGGTCAAACTGAGCGCAGGCACACACACCGTGCGCATGGAGTACTACGAAGCGGGCGGCGAAGGCCTGGCGCAGCTGTTCATTCAGGGCGCGACGCCCACCGCGCCTCCGCCTCCTCCCCCACCACAGCCCCGCATCGCCAGCTTCACCGCGCTGCCCGCAACCATTGATGCGGGAGGCACGAGCCTCCTCACCTGGAGCACCGAGAACGCCGTGGCCTGCACCGCCAGCAGCGCGCAAGACGCGGGCTGGAACGGGGCACAGTCGGCCAACGGCAGCGCCAGCGTGAAGCCGTCGGCCTCTGCCACTTATGCGCTGGCCTGCCGCAACGCGGCGGGCAACACCACCAACGCCTCCGCTTCCGTCACCGTGCGCACCACGACACCACCACCTCCGCCCCCACCTCCTCCGCCACCCGGCAACACCGATGGCCTGAATGCCACCGTGACGCCTGCCGGTGTGCGCCTGGCCTGGCCCGCATCGCCCCTGGGGCGCAAGTGGGTCAACGGCTACTACGCCGGCTGGTTCTGGGAAACCTACCCGCCCGAAGCCGTGGACATGAGCACCATGACGCACTTCGTCTTTGGCCGCTATGCGCCCGCGCTGGGCTCACTGCCCGGTGGCCGCGCGGGTGACCTGCTGGAGGGTGCAGGCGGCGCCCACGCGCAGGTGGAAGGCGCGCTCATCGCCAAGGCCCATGCCGCGGGTGTGAAGGCCGTGATGATGGTGGGCGGAGACAGCGACGGCCCCGGCTTCGTGGCCGCCACCGCCAACGCGACGGTGCGTGCGCGCTTCATCCAGAACATCCTGGACAAGGCCGTGCAGAAGGGCTACGACGGCGTGGACATCGACTGGGAAGAGAACCTGGACACGCCTGCCACCCGCGCCCAGGCCCTGGCACTGCTGCGCGAACTGCGTGCCGCCGCTGAACAGCGCCCGCGCTACCAGGCCCAGCCCCTGGAGATCAGCTGGCCCGGCTTCTGGGTGAACAAGAACGATCCGGACATCACCCCGTGGCATGCCGAGGTGGCCGCTGCCGTGGACCGTTTCAACCTCATGACCTACAGCATGGCGGGCGACTGGGGCTGGCTGTCTTGGCACCACTCCCCCCTGTTCGGCGCCGACACGTACCACCCCACATCCATCGAATCCACTGTGCAGGCCTACCTGAACGCCGGGGTGCCACGCGCCAAGCTGGGCATCGGCATCGGCCTGTATGGCGCCTACTACAACAGCCCTGTGACTGGCCCGCGCCAGAGCCTGCAAGGCATGCAGGGCTGGATGGACAACGGCGACTGGGAGAACAACTTCCAGCGGCTGGTGGCCGACAACGCCTTTGGCCAGCCCGGCGCCGTTTACCACTGGGACGACGTGGCCAAACAAAGCTACATCACCTACACCCAACCCTGGCTTCGCGGGCCCAACACGCCGCTCACCTATCTGAG
>JBCNOJ010000284.1:0-6905 GCA_039593925.1 Acidovorax sp. | reverse complement strand
CGAAACCAGCGAAGAGATGTGCGGCTTTCTCGATGCGGTGCACAGCCGCATCGCACGCCTGGCGGTCACCGGGGGCGCCCGTCCGCTCATCGTGCTGCCCAGCTACAACGGCGCGCGCAAGCTGCCGGTGCTTACCCCTTTGCTGGCCCTGCTGCTGGCGCGCAAGGGCCTGCCCGTGCTGCTGCACGGCATGCGCACCGAGGCGCGACGTGTTTTGGCATCAGACGTGCTTCTAGCACTTGATACACCTGCGCTGGTAGCTCCCGAAAAAGTAGCAAACGGCACCGTGCGCCATATCCACACCCAGCACCTGCACGCGGGGCTGGCGCGCCTGCTGGCGGTGCGCGAGGTAGTGGGCCTGCGCAACCCGGGGCACAGCGTGGTCAAGCTGATGAGCCCGTGCGCCGGGCCGTCGGTAGTGATCACGGCGTACACCCACCCCGAATATTTCGAGATGCTGCAGAGCACCTTCCGCACGCTGGGCATGAACGCCTTGCTCTCGCGAGGGCTGGAGGGCGAGGTGGCCACCGACCCGCGCCGCACGCCGCGCTACGACGGTTTTGTGCGTGGTGGGCATACGGTGCTGGAGGCGCAGCAGCCCGGCACGGCCAGCGAGGTGCCGGGACTGCCCAACGAGATTGACGTGGCCACCACGGCCACCTACACCCGCCGCGTGCTGGCGGGCGAACTACCCATTCCGCCTGCGATTGAGCGCCAGGTGGAACACATCTTGCGCCTGGCTGATCAGACCGCTTTGGAGACAACCCCATGAACAGCCCCACGCCCCCCGCCTCTGCTACCGCCCAGTCCGCTTCACGCCCCCACTTGGGCACTGGCGGCAGCTGCACCTTGGTGGGCGCCGGCCCGGGCGACCCCGAATTGCTCACCATCAGGGCACTGAAGGCCATCCAGGCCGCCACGGTGCTGCTGGTGGATGACTTGGTCAGCGACGCCATCGTGGCGCATGCATCGCCCACGGCACGCATCGTTTACGTGGGCAAGCGCGGCGGCTGCAAGAGCACACCCCAGGCCTTCATCGAAAAGCTGATGCTGATGGCCGTGAACGAAGGTGAAAACGTCGTGCGCCTCAAGGGCGGCGACCCGTTCATCTTTGGCCGGGGTGGCGAAGAGGTGGAGCACCTGCGTGCCGCAGGAGTGCCAGTCACCGTCATCAACGGCATCACCGCAGGGCTTGCCGGGCTAACCTCGCTGGGGGCACCGCTCACACACCGAGAGCATGCCCACGGCGTGGTGTTTGTCACCGGCCACGCCAAGCCCGGTGATGCAGGCACCGACTGGCGCCAGCTGGCCGCCACAGCGCGCGACGCCAAGCTCACACTCGTGATCTACATGGGCGTGAGCGGCGCCGCCACGATTGAGCAAGAGCTGCTGACCGGCCTGCCCGCAGACACGCCGGTGGCCATCATCCAGCACGCCACCCTGCCCCAGCAGCGTGAGGCCGTGGCCACGCTGGGCACGCTGCACGCCACCATCGTGCGCGAGCGGCTGGCCAGCCCTTCGGTGATTGTGGTAGGGGATGTGGTGCGTGGCGTGGCGCTGGCCCACGCCGATGCATCGGCATCTGAACCCTCTGCGCGGCATGCTGAGCAAGCGCAGCGCGCAGGCTGAAACTTCAGGCAGAACGCGCAACCCCAGCGCTCTCCGCTGATCGCTCAACACCCCAGGCTTGGTTAGGCTTGTGTCGCGCAGCGTAGAGCGTGCCGATGGCACGAACAAAACGGCCCGCTGACAGCGCCATTGCGCACGGCATTAACGCTCGCGACAGTGTGGGCGGATTGTGAACTGGCCCGGGTATTGCTATGTCCACTGCATCTGAATGCAACAGCACAAGGACCCGCATGGCAGCCTACCCGCTCTCCACCACGTCGCAGGGCGCGCCCCCTCGTTCCAATCCCTCGACGACTTCCCGCGACAGCGGCATGTCGCTGGTCAACATCGCAGCGCGCCAGCGCATGCTCTCGCAACGCATCGTGCTGCAAACGGTGCTGGCGGCGCGTGGCAGCGACCTCCACATGAAGGCCGCACGCACATCGCTGGCGTTGTTCACGGACAGCCAGGCGCGGCTGGTGGACACGCCGCGCCACCTGGATGCCAACGCCGCCGAGATCATCCGCAAGGCCTACCACGGCCCGCAGGGCGTGGGCGCACTCATCGATGCGTTCGCGCAGCAAGTGGGCCGCACGCTGGAGCTGGCTGAGCGCCAGAGCCCCCGCGTGGAAGAGGCGCTGGCTCAACTGGTGGAATCCACCGACGGCGCACTGGACGCGCTGAACACGGCCACCACGGCTTTCGACCAGGTCAGCAAAGCCCAATCCGAAACGCTGATGAAGGAGTTGGCTGGCATCGTCGCATCGATCCAGACGGTGGCGCGCGAGGCCAAGGTGGTCAGCTTCAACGCCCAGGTGATGGCCGCGCGAGCGGGCCAGCACGGGCGGGAATTTGCGGTGGTGGCCAATGTGCTGTCGGGCATCACCAACGAGATCGATGGCCTGTCGCTGCAGGCCGTGTCGCTGGCGGGGCGCAGCCGCAATGCGGCGTAAGGCCGCGTGGAATCACTACTGCCCGGCCGTCTCGCGCACTTGTTGAAAACGCTGCGCGAGCTCCTTGCGCAGGGTCTTGCGCATCAGGGCTGCGTCCCAGCGGCGGCGCTCGTCGGGTGTGGAGGGCGACAGTTGCGGCACCTGCTTGGGCTTGCGGTCTTCGTCCACGGCCACCATGGTGAAGAAGCAGCTGTTGACGTGGCGCACCACCTGCGAACGAATTTCTTCGGCCACCACCTTGATGCCGACTTCCATCGACGAGCTGCCCGTGTAGTTCACGCTGGCGAGAAAGGTCACCAGCTCGCCCACATGGATGGGCTGAAGGAACATCACCTGGTCCACGCTGAGCGTCACGGTGTAGCAGCCCGAATAGCGGCTGGCGCACGAGTACGCCACCTGGTCCAGCAGCTTGAGGATGGCGCCGCCGTGCACGTTGCCCGAAAAGTTGGCCATGTCCGGAGACATCAGCACCGTCATGCTCAGTTGGTGTGAAGGGATGTTCATGTGCCGATTCTAGAAAGCACACGGCGTTGTCACACACAGAAACAGCCGCCGTGTGCAGCGGGTGGCGGCTTCGCTACACTCGCGCAGCGCCCGTGGCACCTGCCTGAAAGGCCAGAGGAGGAACCGATGATCGAACTAGAAAAACTCAACGAATTCACCGAAAGCCATGGCGCGCTGCGCCGGGGCCGCGGACTGGTCTCGGGCGTGATCGCGCTCACGCTGGCCGTGCTGTGCTTTCTGGGCGTGCTGGCCTTCCACTTCCCTGAGTACCTCACCACGCCGCAGTTGCGCAAGAGTTATGACGTCACCGTGATCCGCAACATCATGCTGGTGGCCATGGCGATTGCGGGGGGCATCTCGCTGGTCAACATTCTGTTCAACCGCGCGCGCTGGCTTGCCAGCTTTGCGTTTGCGATGGTGGCGTTGACCGCGCTGCTGGGCGGGCACAAGGTGGAGGTCGACCCGAACTTTCCGGACGACACGCTCTACATCGGCCTTGACTGGTTCATCCTCGACCTGCTGGGCAGCTCGCTGATCTTCATCTTCATCGAAAAGCTTTGGGCGCTGCGCAAGGACCAGCCCATCTTCCGAGAAGAGTGGCAGACCGATTTTCACCACTTCATCGTGAACCACATGGTGGTGGGCTTTGTGCTGCTGGCCACCAACCTCATCGTGCACAAGTTCTTTGGCTGGGCTGCCAACGATGGTATCCGCGGCTGGGTGCAGGGCCTGAATTTTTGGGTGGCGCTGTTCCTCATCGTGCTGGTGGCCGACCTGGTGCAGTACTGGACACACCGCGCCTACCACGAGGTGCCGCTGCTGTGGCGGTTGCACGCCGTGCACCACAGCGTCAAAAGCATGGACTGGATGGCCGGCTCGCGCCAACACATCCTTGAGCTTCTCATCACGCGCACGCTGGTGCTGGCACCCATCTTTGTGCTGGGCTTCAGTAAGGAAGTGATCGACGCCTACATCGTCATCGTGGGCTTCCAGGCCGTGTTCAACCATGCCAACGTGAGCGTGCGACTGGGCCCGCTGCGGTATGTGCTGGTCACGCCCAACTTTCACCACTGGCACCACAGCCAGGACCAGGAGGCGCTGGACAAGAACTACGCGGCGCACTTTGCGTTTCTGGACTACCTGTTTGGCACGGCCGTGAAGAGCACCAAGCTCTGGCCCGAGAAGTACGGCGTGCTGGGCGACTATGTGCCCAACGGGTTCATCAAGCAGTTCAAGTTCCCGTTCACCTGGAAGGGCTGAGCCGCGCCCGCTGCGGCACTCGCCACCGGCTGCATCAGGGCGCTGCCACGTCGACGCCCCCGGGCAAACCCGTGTCTCGCGCACGACGCGCTCCCGGTGAAAACCCCGGGAACGCGGGTCAGGGCCAACTCCTACCATTCGCCGCAGCCCGGCCCCGTGGCCGCGGACAGGAGTTGTCGATGAACTTCCCGGTGGCCCCCCGCCCTTCGCGTCTCAAACACGCCGTTGCCCAGCGCCGCGCACTCCTGGTGGCCTTGGCGGCCAGTGCCTGCACCGCCAGCCTGCACGTGGCCGCACAGCCCGGGGCCAGCAGTGGCGGGCGGGGCGACATCCTCATTGGCCGCACCACGGCACTGTCGGGCGGCATGGCGCCATTTCTTGCGCCGATCCACCTGGGGCAGGACGCGGCCATTGCCGACCTCAATGCCCAAGGCGGCATCGGTGGTCGCCAGGTGCGCTTCATCACAATGGACGATGGTTTTGAAGCGCCGCGCGCCATTGCCAACGCGCGCACGCTGGGCGACAAGGAAGGCGTGCTGGCGCTGTTTGGCGTGGCCGGCACCTCGCAGGTTATGGGCATGCTGCCCTACCTCACCGAGGCCAAGCTGCCGCTCATTTCGGTGTACACCGGCAGCCCCGCAGTGCGCATGCAGGCCAACCCTTATCTGTTCACCACCCGCGCCAGCTACGCCGACGAACTGGTCAAGATCGTGCGCAACCTGGTGGCCGTGCAGACGGCCCGCATTGGCGTGGCGTATGAGAACAACGACTTCGGCAAGTTGCTGCTGCCACTGGTGGAAAAAGTGATTGCCGCCGAAGGCGCCACGCTGGCTGGTTCCGCCAGCCTGGAGCCCTCGGGCAAAGGCGCCGACGAGGCCACGCGCAAGCTCAGCGAAGTCAAGCCCCAAGCCGTGCTGCTGATTGCCGCGGGCCCGCCCGTGGTGGCTTTTGTGCGCGCCAACCGGGCCCATCTGGGTGTGCCGGTGTACACGCTGTCGCTGGGTGCGGGCGCTGCCGTGCTGCAGGCGCTGGGCGAAGACGCACGCGGCCTAGCCGTGGCACGCACCGGGCCTTCTCCCACAAAGCCCACTCTGCAACTCACGCGAGACTTCCAGGCATCGATGAAGCGCCACGGCCGCACCGCCGATTACGACCACTACACCGGCTACATGGACGCCCGCGTGCTCATCGAAGCCCTGCGCGCCGCCGGGCCGGGCGTCACCCGCGCCAGCCTGGCGCAGGCCATGCAGGGCCTGGGCACCCTAGACCTGGGCGGCTACACCTACCAGTTCAGTGCGCAGAACCGGCATGGGTCCAGCTATGTGGACATTGCGGTGGTGGGATCGGGTGGGGTGTATCGGCAGTAGCAATGGACCTGACAACACGCAACCTTGTGCCACGTGCGCTCTGACAGGGCTGTGCTGCACCCACCCGCTCGCGCAACACACAACCATTTCTCCAGAGCATCAAGCCCGCTCAGTTTTGAGCAATGCGTAAGCCATCTGATCCCCAAACTCTCCGTTGCCAAGGCGGATTCGCTCACGGAGAGGTCCACCTTCGCAGATAAATCCGATGTGCTTCAGGAGCTTGCAACTCGCCGTGTTTTGCGGGTCGGTGAACGCCTCGACGCGATGTGACTCCAGCTCGTTAAAGCAATAGGAAACGAAAGCGCTGACTGCCTCATAGGCCAATCCGCAACCTTGGTGTGCGGGATCAAGGATGTAGCCAATTTCCAGTCGCTGATTCGCTGGTTCCCGATGGTGGTAGTTGACCATCCCCACAGCGCGCCCCGTTTGCCGCAAAACAATGGCGAACCCTTTGTGTACCGCCTCTGAGGCGGCGAGAGAGCGGGCAATCGTTGCCCGGATCGCATCCACAGATGCCGCCGGCGGCGCGTTCCAAAAACGCATCGCTTCAGGGGAACCAAACATCCCTTGAAGATCTTCCGCGTCGCTTTCTGCCCAAGGGCGAATCGTCAGTCTCTTCGTTTCTATGTTCATTTCACCCCCATTCAAACGCGTCGTTTTGCGCATCGTGTTTCGACGGCCAGGCCCACATTCGCAGCGTCACAGCGACTTCAACTCATCCTCCAGCACCTTCACCCTGTCCCGCAACTCCTGCGTGCGCGCGTCGCAGGCCGCCTTGTTTCTGCCAGCGGCTGCAGCCCCTTCCTGCGCGAACTGCGTGCCGGCCGCCAAACTGAGCCGCAGCGGCGTGGACTGGGCCACGGCTTCTGCCGGCTGCGCTGTGCATTCCCGTTGGTTGCGCTCCACTGCAGCGCGAGCCTCTGGAATGCCCTGGCTTTGCAGGTAGTGTTTGCGCTGCCAGGTGGGGCCGAACGCGCCCTCCTTGGCCGTGCTGCCCGTGCCAGCACTGGCTGCCGGGGGCGTGATCGGCGTAGCGCCCTCCATGGCGGGCCGCACTTCGATCTTTTCGCCCTCCCCCGCGCAGGGCGCGTCCTGGAAGGAGACCTTGCCCTGGGCGTCGGTGCATTTGTGGATGGCCCAGGCCGGGGCCAGAAAACCCAGTGCCAGGGCGCAGGTGGCATGGCGGATCATTGGTGTCATGAGCGTGGCTTGC
>JBCNOJ010000283.1:0-6957 GCA_039593925.1 Acidovorax sp. | reverse complement strand
CTACCATTGCCGCACCTGCGCGGCAGCTGCTCCAGCCCGCATTGGCTGTCCCCGCACAGGCCGCCGGGCCCGCACCATCGGCCCCCGGCAGTGGTGCGGCGCCGCAAGGGCCCGGGCCCTCCGGCCCCCGGCGACGCACCCTCTCGGTAGGCCAGAAGCTGGCCGCCAGCTTTGGCCTGCTGGGGCTCGCCGTGGCATTGCTTGGGGCAACCACCTGGCTCACGGGGCAGGACACCGAGCGCCAGGCCGCACTGCTGGCGCGCGAGCAGTTGCCTATCGAGCGCACGGTGCGCGACTGGAAGACCCAGTCCGTCACCATCGGCCAGATCGCGCTGCGTGCCACGATCTCGACAGATGTGTTTCCACTGCTGGCCGAAATGCGCGAGCGGTTGACGGCCGAAGACGCCACGCGGCAGCGCATTGAACAAGCGCTTGCGGGCGCATCCAACGCCAGCAACACAGAGCCGCTGTGGAAAGCGGCGCAGGCCCAGCGCCAGCAATATGCGGCGCTGCGCGACACGCTGATGCAGAACGCCCTGGAATCCAAAGTGATCAGCCAGAAGGAGCTGCAGGATCACACCGCTTCGCTCACCAGCTACTTGCAGTCCATCGACCGGCTGCTCGAAGCTTCTGAGCAGTCTTCGCTCGCGGCGGCCGACACCATGATCGCCGGTGCTGGCCGCGCGCAATGGATCAGCGCCATTGCAGTGGCGGTGGTGGTGGCCCTCTCGGCCCTGTTCGGCTGGCTGCTGCGCCGCTCCATCGTTCAGCCGTTGCGCGCCGCGTCGGAGGCGGCAGCCGTGGTGGCGCGCGGCGATCTCACCGTGCGCATGGACACGCAGCGCACCGATGAAATCGGGCAGCTGCTGACAGCGCTCAACAGCATGGTCGAATCACTGCACTACGTCGTCACCGAGGTGCGTGATTCCGGTGAGTCCATCCACGTGGCCAGTTCGGAAGTCGCAGCGGGCAACACCGACCTGAGCGCACGCACCGAGCACGCTGCCAGCAACCTGCAGCAGACGGCTGCCAGCATCGCCCAGCTGGCGCAGATGGTGGCCGCCAATGCCGACAGCACGCGCCAGGCCAACGATTTGGCGGTGAACGCCACCGAGGTCGCCAGCAAGGGCGGTGAAGTGGTCAGCCAGGTCGTGAAGACCATGGAAGAGATCAACGCCAGCAGCCAGAAGATTGCCGACATCGTGGGCATCATCGATGGCATTGCCTTCCAGACCAACATCCTTGCGCTGAACGCGGCGGTGGAGGCTGCACGCGCAGGTGAGCAGGGCCGCGGGTTTGCCGTGGTGGCCAGCGAGGTGCGCGCGTTGGCCGGGCGCAGCGCCAATGCCGCACGCGAGATCAAGGCGCTGATATCCACCAGCGTGGAGAAGGTGAGCGATGGCGCCAAGCTGGTGGTGACGGCCGGCTCCACCATGGGCGACATCGTGCAGAGCGTGGAGCGCGTGACCACGCTGATGTCGGAGATCAACGCCGCCAGCAGCGAGCAGAGCACCCAGATCGGCCAGGTGAGCCAGGCGGTGGATCAGCTCGACCACATGACCCAGCAGAATGCCGCGCTGGTGGAGCAGGGCGCGGCGGCAGCTCAGAGCCTGCAGGACCAGGCCAACCGGCTGGCGGGGGCCATGGGGCAGTTCCAGCTGGCCAGGGCCGTGTGATTCGGATCGGAAAGTTTAAGTAAAAAGGGCCTGCAACGCAGGCCCTTCAATCGCTAGTAGCTACAGGTTTTGTAGCTTACATGCCCGAGTAGTTCGGGCCGCCGCCGCCCTCAGGCGTGACCCACACAATGTTCTGCGTGGGGTCCTTGATGTCGCAGGTCTTGCAGTGCACGCAGTTCTGCGCGTTGATCTGCAGGCGCTGCGCGTCGCCGCCCTTTGTGGTGTCGGGCACGAACTCGTACACGCCCGCCGGGCAGTAGCGCGCCTCGGGGCCCGCGTATTTGGCCAGGTTGATGTTGACCGGCACGCTCGGGTCCTTGAGCGTCAGGTGGGCGGGCTGGTTCTCTTCGTGGTTGGTGTTGCTGATGAACACGCTGCTGAGGCGGTCAAAGGTCAGCTTGCCATCGGGCTTGGGGTAGACGATGGGTTTGCACTCGGCCGCGGGCTTCAGGTACGCGTGGTCGGGCTTGTCGCGGTGCAGCGTCCAGGGGATGTGGCCGCGCAGCACGAATTGCTCGAAGCCGTTCATCAGCGTGGCCGTGGTCAGGCCGTACTTGAACCAGTTCTTGAAATTGCGGTCCTTGTTCAGTTCGGTATACAGCCAGCTTTCCTCAAAGGCCTTGGGGTAGGCCTTGAGTTCGTCGTGCTGGCGTCCGGCCACGATGGCGTCGTAAGCAGCCTCGGCGGCCAGCATGCCGGTCTTGATGGCGGCGTGGCTGCCCTTGATGCGGCCCACGTTCAGGTAGCCCGCGTTGCAGCCCACCAGCGCGCCGCCGGGGAAGATGGTCTTTGGCAGCGCGTTGATGCCGCTGGCATTGATGGCGCGTGCGCCGTACGACAGGCGCTTGGCCGTGATCTCGCCCTTTTCGTTCTCGAAGTAGTAGCGGACGTTGGGGTGCGTCTTCCAGCGCTGGAATTCCTCAAACGGGCTGAGGTAGGGGTTCTGATAACCCAGGCCGGTCACGAAGCCGAGCGCAATCTTGTTGTCGTCCAGGTGGTAGAGGAACGCGCCGCCGTAGGTGTCGTTTTCCATCGGCCAGCCGGCGGTGTGCATCACGAAGCCGGGCTGGTGCTTCTTGGGGTCGATCTCCCACAGCTCCTTCACGCCAATACCGAAACTTTGCGGGTCACGGCCTTCGTCGAGCTTGAAGCGTGCGATGAGCTGGCGGCCCAGATTGCCGCGCGCGCCTTCCGCGAACACGGTGTACTTGGCCAGCAGTTCCATGCCCAGCTGGAAGTTCTCGGTGGGCTCGCCATCTTTGCCCACACCCATGTTGCCGGTGGCCACGCCCTTGACGGAGCCGTTTTCGTTGTAGAGCACTTCCGCGGCAGCGAAGCCGGGGAAGATCTCCACGCCCAGCGCTTCCGCCTGTTCGGCGAGCCACTTGGTCACGTCGCCCAGGCGAACGATGTAGTTGCCATGGTTCTGCGCAAACGGAGGCAGGAACATGTTGGGCACGCGAAAGCCCGATTTCTCCGACAGGAAGATGTAGGCGTCGTCGGTGACGGGCTGTTTCAGCGGTGCGCCGCGCTTCTTCCAGTCGGGGATCAGTTCGCTCAGGGCCTTGGGGTCCATGATGGCGCCCGACAGGATGTGCGCGCCGGGCTCGGAGCCTTTTTCAAGCACCACCACCGACACGTCCTGGCCCTTGTCTGCCGCCAGTTGCTTGAGCCGGATGGCTGTGGCCAAGCCGCCAGGGCCACCGCCAACGACCACTACGTCGTATTCCATCGATTCGCGGGGGCCATACTGGGCGAGGATCTCTTCGTTTGTCATGGGCTTCTCGTCGGGGTTTGATAATGGCTATTTTCGGCCAGCAGCGGCGCAAGGCCGTGTCAGACAGGGGACTGATTGTATTCACGTAAGCGAGACAATCGAACGACCGTTCTATTTCGATCCAGTAGGGAGACTCTAAATGGCATACAGCATCGACTTGTCTGGCCGCGTGGCGTTGGTCACCGGCGCCTCCAGCGGCTTGGGCGCGCAGTTTGCACGCACCCTGGCCCGTGCGGGCGCGGGTGTGGTGCTGGCCAGCCGGCGCGTGGAGAAGCTCAAGGAACTGCGCGCGCGCATTGAAGGCGAGGGTGGCGATGCCCATGTGGTGGAGCTTGACGTAACCGACCACGATTCCATCAAGGCTGCCGTGGCACACGCCGAGACCGAGATGGGTTCCATCGACATTCTCGTGAACAATTCGGGCGTGAGCACCACACAGCGCATTCAGGATGTGGCGCCTGAAGACTACGACTTCATCTTCGACACCAACGTGAAGGGCGCTTTTTTTGTGGCGCAGGAGGTCGGCAAGCGCATGCTGGCCCGCGCGCGCGGTGCAGCGCCTGGAAGTTTCACGGGTGGGCGCATCATCAACATCGCGTCCATGGCGGGGCTCAAGGTGCTGCCGCAGATTGGCGTTTACTGCATGAGCAAAGCGGCTGTGGTGCACATGACCCGCGCCATGGCGGTGGAGTGGGGCAAGTTCGGCATCAACGTGAACGCCATCTGCCCTGGCTACATCGACACCGAAATCAACCACCACCACTGGGACACGGAGCAGGGTCGCAAACTCATCGACATGCTGCCACGCAAGCGCGTTGGCGCTCCGCAGGATCTGGACGCGCTGCTGGTCATGCTGGCCAGTGACCAGAGCCACTTCATCAACGGCGCCGTGATTGCGGCAGACGATGGCTTCGCTGTATGAAACGCTGCCCGCCCCGGGTCGCTTCGCTGCGTGATGCGGGACGAGCACCGTCAGCGCGGCAGGGGCGGCCCATGCGCGGCGGCGCTGGCATGGGTCGCGCCAGTCTCTTGCGCTGTGGGTGGCAGGGGACGCAATGGAAAAGCAAGGCACTGAACACAAGGCACACCGATGAAGATTGAAATCCCCGAGGTCAAGAAGCTGGTCTATGAAATGCGCTTTCCCGTGCGCTGGGGCGATATGGATGCAATGGGCCACGTCAACAACACCGTCTATTTCCGCTACCTGGAGACGGCACGCATCGACTGGATGGTGTCCGTGGGCTGCAACCCCGATCCGAGTGGGCAGGGGCCTGTCATCGTGAATGCGTTCTGCAACTTTTACAAACAGCTGGAGTACCCCGCCGACGTGCTGCTCAAGCTGTATGTGAGCGACCCCGGCCGCACCACGTTCGAGACGTGGGGCACGATGGAGCGGGTGGATCAGCCGGGCGTGGTGTATGCAGCGGGCGGGGCTACGACCATCTGGGTGGACTTTCCGCAGCAGAAAGCCGCGCCGCTGCCTGAGTGGATGCGGGCGCTGGTCTCAGCCGGGGATGTGGCCTGAGCTGGTGGCTGATTTTTGACGAAATGCGGGTCTGGCGCTTTCTGGGTAAGCGCTGGTAGCTATCAAAAATGCAGCGCTTGCTGCTTGATCTGATTTTGATTTACTGTGCTGCCGGTTTCTGTTTGGGCACCCGCCCCATCAGAAAGAACTCTGGATTGGGCTGCATGCCGGCAAAGCTGGCCATGCGGTTGCTGAGCCCGAAGAACGCGGTAATCGCCGCGATGTCCCAGATGTCTTCGTCATCAAAACCGTGTGTGTGCAGCGCTGTGAAATCGGCGTCTTCGATCTCGTGGCTGCGCTGGCACACCTTCATCGCAAAGTCGAGCATGGCGCGCTCGCGTGGGCTGATGTCGGCCTTGCGGTAGTTCACGGCCACCTGGTCGGCGATGAGCGGTTTCTTCTCGTAAATGCGCAAGATTGCGCCGTGGGCCACCACGCAGTACAGGCACTGGTTGGCAGCACTGGTGGTGGTGACGATCATCTCGCGCTCGCCCTTGGTCAGGCTGCCTTCTTCTTTCAGCATGAGTGCATCGTGGTATGCGAAGAATGCGCGCCATTCGGCGGGGCGGCGGGCGAAAGCCAGGAACACGTTGGGAATGAAACCCGCCTTTTCCTGCACCTCCACGATGCGTGCGCGGATGTCCTCGGGCAGGGTGTTTAGGTCGGGGAAGGGGTAGCGGCTCATAAAGGTCTCCTTGGCTGTGTTGTGCGTGCAGTATGAGCGATCCATTGCGCAAAGATCGGAGCGCGCGTATGAAACCGGCAGGCCCAAGGCCAGTGCCGCGTGCAAGGGCCGCCCCGCCGCGCTGGGGGCGTCCCCCTCCCTCATTGCTAAGCAATGCGATAGCAGGGGAGGCGCAAAGCGACTGAGAGGGAGCTTTGTTTCACGGATGCCATTGGGTGGCGCGCACCGGGCTTTGTGCGGGCGCGGCGGTGTTGCCGGCCAGGGCGTACGAAAGCTTCGTGGCTGCTGCGACCACCGTCTGCGCCAGCGCCTCGAGCTTTTCGGCGGGAAGGCGGGAGGCCGGCCCGGAAATACACACCGAGCCCATCAGCCGCCAGTGCATGCCGAACACCGGCGCAGACACCGTGGCCACGCCTTGCTCGCGTTCCCCGATGGACCAGTGGTAGCCCTTCTTGCGGATGTCTTCGTACGCCTTTCCCGGCTCGCCCGAGAAGGCCAGGATCACGCGGCCCGGGGAGCCCTTGTCCAGCGGCAGGCCCTCGCCTATGCGCGCGTGGTGGCGCAAGGCCTGCGGGCCTTCCACCCGCACCAGGCAGGTCCGCACCTGGCCCTCGCGCACGTAAAAGGCGGCGCTTTCACCGGTGACCAGCGTCAGTTCGCGCAGTGCGGGCTCCAGCACGTTCTGCACGTCGAAGCCTGCCTGGTAGCGCGCGCCGAGCCAACCGGCGGCGGGGCCCAGGCGCCAGTCACCGTCTTCACGTTGCACCATGAAGCCCGACTGTGCCAGCGTGCGCGCAAGGCGCAGTACGGTGGTCTTGTGCAGCGCGCAGCGGCGGCTTAACTCGGCCAACGACAGGCTGGATTCGCCCAGCGCAAACGCTTCAAGCAGTTGCAGCGCACGCGTCACGGCTATCACGCCGCCAGGATCTTTGGTTTCTTTGGCCGGTGCATCCTCCAGATCTGTTGGTGGAGGGGAGGAGGGCTGCAGAGCGCGGGGCGCTTTCGCAGCTGTGGTCGGTAAGGAGGGGGCGGGGGGTGTTCGACGGTTGCTCACGGTGGACTGTGTTTCATTGTGCGCAACGTCATTGTATGCCTTGAAACGCCTGCGTACAGTCGCGCCCACACCGTCGGTCTGACACAGGTTGTGCAGGCCGGCGCGATGAAGCCACCAACAGGAGACAAACCCATGGCCCTTCTTTCGTTCCGTTCGACCCCATCCCGCAACGCTGTCGCTGCCCGCCTGGTGGCCTTTGCGCTGGGTATTGCCGCTGCGGCAACGCCCTTTGCTTCGGCC
>JBCNOJ010000282.1:0-6978 GCA_039593925.1 Acidovorax sp. | reverse complement strand
CGATTCCGAGCTAGCGCGCACGGTGGAAGCGCACAACGTGTTCGCCAAACTCTCACCGCTGAACAAGGAGCGCCTGGTGCGCGCGCTGCGTTCGGGCGGCCACGTGGTGGGCTTCATGGGCGACGGCATCAACGACGCGCCTGCGCTGCGGGCCGCGGACATCGGCATCAGCGTGGACAGCGCGGTCGACATCGCCAAGGAGGCGGCCGACATCATCCTGCTGGAGAAAAGCCTGATGGTGCTGGAAGAGGGCGTGATGGAAGGCCGCAAAACCTTCAGCAACATGCTCAAGTACATCCGCATGACCGCCAGTTCCAACTTCGGCAACGTGTTCTCGGTGCTGGTGGCCAGCGCGTTTCTGCCCTTTTTGCCCATGCTGCCTTTGCACCTTCTGGTGCAGAACCTGCTGTACGACGTGTCGCAGATCGCGATTCCGTTCGACAACGTGGACGATGAACTCATCCGCCAGCCGCTGGCGTGGAACCCGGCCGACATCGGCCGTTTCATGGTGTTCTTCGGGCCCATCAGCTCGGTGTTCGACGTGACGACGTTTGCGGTGATGTGGCATGTGTTCGGCGCGAACAACGAAGGCGCGCAGACGCTGTTCCAGTCGGGCTGGTTCGTGGTGGGGCTGCTCACGCAGACGCTCATCGTGCACATGATCCGCACGCCCAAGCTGCCGTTCGTGCAGAGCATGGCGTCGGTGCCGCTGCTGGCCACCACCGTGCTCATCATGGCGGTGGGCATCTTCCTGCCCATGGGGCCGCTGGCTGGCCACTTCAAGCTGCAGGCGCTGCCGCTGGCGTACTTTCCGTGGCTGCTGGCCATCCTGGCAGGCTATGTGTTGCTGACCACCGTGATGAAGCGCATCTATGTGCGCAAGTTCGGTTGGCAGTAACGGGTGCGCGTGCTTTCGCGGGCGAGCCGGTGCATCACCGCCCCACGGCGTCTTCCAGTTCCTGCTTGTTCATCCGCGATCGGCCCCGGATGTTCTTGCGCTTGGCCTCTTCGTACAGCTGATCGCGCGTGCGGCCCTGCGGGCCGCGGTGCGAGTTTCTGCCCCCGCGCACTGGTGCGGGCGTGGCCTTGAGGGTCTTGGGGTTGGGGTTGTCAGCTTCGCCATGTTGGGCGCGCTCCTTGTTCACGGTGCGCGCTGCGATCTCTTCCGCGGTGCTTTCGCTTTTGCCGCGCTCGCGCAGGCTGTCCTTGATGTGTTCGTACTGGCGCTCTCGTTTGGCGCTCCAGGCGGCTCGGGGCATTGGGGGGCTCCTTTCAGGTCATGGGCGTTTCCAGCTTAGGCGTCTGAAAGGGGTAAGAGGTCGGTGCAGCGCGTTGGCAGATGTAGGACGTGCCCCGGGGAAGCGATCTGCGCCGTTGCATACGCAGTGCTAAAAATATCAGTGAAATTTGCCTCCAGCGCTTGCTGGATAAGCGCTGGTAGCTATGAATTTTGAAAAGCTTACATGCCCAAGGACTTGAGCAGCGCGTCCGTGTCGTCCTGCCCGGCGGGTGGTGGGGCGGGCACGGGCGGGGCTGCCTGCGACTGCGCCATGAGCGCGTCTGGGTCCGGGGCCTCCTGCGCTTCAAAGTCATAGAGCTTGATGAACTCGGTGCGGTCTATGGCGAGTTCGAGGTAGAAGATGTTGTTGTTGCTGGTGTAGAAGGTCACGCGCCGGGCCTCGGGCTTGTCGAGGTTGGCGTCCACCGACAGTTGCACCTGCTTGTTCAGCACCAGCATCTTGGGCTGGTTCTGCGTGATGTGGGTCTGCAGCTCGCGCCGCACCTTGCCGGTGAAATCGCCCACCACCTGGTTCATGAGCTCGCCCATCACGTTGCTGACCTCGTCGGACGTGTACGAGCTGACCAGGTCATCCTTGGACATACCCATGTTCAGCAGGTAGTTGGCATACAGCTCCATCGCTGCCTGGCCCGAGAAGTTGATGATCACCAGGCCGGAGAAGCCGCCGTCGAACAGCACGAAGCAGCCAATGTCGGGCTTCAGGCAGGTCTTGCTGATGCGCTGCACCATGCCGGAGTAGTGGATCTGGCTGTGCGTGGCCACGCCCAATACGCGGGTGACGGAGTTGCACAGACTGATCAGCAGGTCTTCGGTGCCGTAAACAGGGGCTTTTTCGAGTGGGCTCATGGTGTTCGCAGGCAGGGTGTTGTCAGGGCATGCGCCAAGGGCGCGTTGTGCAGAGCATAGGCGAACGGGCCCCACTAAACCAGAGTGGTTTTGGGGGGGAGCAACGGTGTGGCTGGCTTCCGGTGCTTGCCCAGATGCACACGGCGCGGGGCCGTGCACAGCATCCCTGGTTGTGTTCCTACCATGTTTGGGCCCTCTGCGCGCCGGGGATGCTGCGGCTTGACAAGCCTTGCGGCCCGGGTATCGTGCCGTGTAGACCAAGCGTGAGGGAGCGCAAGATGGGTGTAGTTAGCTACGGTTTAACGGATTTTCAGGCCATTGCCACGGGTGCGGCCGTTCTGGCCAGTGGGGGCGGTGGCAGTTACCGCGATGCGTGTGCAGTGCTCGACGAACTGGCCCAGCAGGGCTTCACTGGCACGGTGCAGGTGGGGGACTACGACGGCGCCACCAACGCCTGTGTGCTGGCCATCATGGGCTCGCCCGACGCGGCTTCCAGCCTGACCCTTTCGGCCATCCAGAACTCCATCGCCAATACCGTGCAGGTACTGCAAGCCAGCACCCAGGCGCCCATCGGGGCGTTCATCCCGGTGGAGATCGGCCCCATCAATTCCCTGGTTCCGCTGATTGGCGCTGCCATGGCGCCCGCCGGCACTGTGTGGGTGGTGGACGGCGACGGTGCCGGGCGTGCGGTGCCCCAACTGCCACAGACCACCTTCACCGGCAACCCGCAACTGGCGCCGTGCCCAGCGGCGCTGGCCAGCGACGCGACCCTGCCAGCCGACATCGAATCGGCCGTGCTGGGCGCATCCACCGCGGCGCGGGTGGAGACGCTGGCGGGTGGCGTCGTGGGTGGGTTTGGCGGGTATTCGGGCATTGCGATGTGGCCCTCCAACGCCAGCAACGGGTATGCGCTGTCGGGCAGCTACATCCCAGGCACGCTGGCCCAGGCGCGGGCGCTGGGGCTGCAGATGCTGCAGGCCGTGACACCCTTGTCCACCAGCGCCGTGTGCGGCGCCATCCAGAGCCTGACGGGCCGCGCGGCCAGCGCCGTGGTCACCAATTTCTACATGACGGCGGTCACGCAGTCCACGTCCAGCGCGTCGCTGGACTCCGGAATCATCCGGCTGGACAACGCGCCCGACCCGGCGCAGAGCACCGAAACGCATTACCTCTACAACCTCAACGAAAACCTCATCATGTATTCGTCGGCCAGCACGCAGCCCGACGTGATCGCGCCGGACTCCATCTGCTACTACTCCGAAAGCACGGGCCGGGGGTTTTCCAACGCCAACGACGATCTGGCGCAGTACTTTGACGCCGCCACGGGCAAGAGCACGGGCCGCACGGTGAGCGTGATTGCAGTGGCCACAGCGCCCCAGCTCTACAACACGCCGGGGGTGGTGGCATCGTTTGCCGCACTGTTGCGCAACATGGGCTACGCAGGCGCCATGCCTTCTGTCTGAGCCCCTGCGCTGCAGCGCCGACGCCTGATGTCTCTGATGCCCGTGATGCCCCCCAAGCTGGCCCCCATGCGTGACGATGAACCTGATCTGAACAAGGAGCGGCTGGCACTGGTGCTGGAGGCTGCAGGCCTGGACCTCTGGGAGAACGACCTGGTCACAGGCCAGGTCACGCAGAAGGCCACGAAGACCTTTCAGGAGCTGGGCTTTACCGAAGACGAGATCGTGACCGGCGTGCAGGACATCTACGGCTTGTTCCACCCGGGCGATCTGGACATCGTGCGCCAGGCCGTGGCCGACCACGTGGAAGGCATCACGCCGCAGTACCGCGCCGAGTTCCGCCTGCTGTCCAAGTCCGGCGAGTGGGTGTGGTTTGCCAACTACGGCCGCATCATGGACCGCAGCAGCGACACCCCTGGCAAGCGCCTGATCGGTGTCACCTTCAACATCAACGACCGCAAGCGCAAAGAAGACGAGATCGCCCAGGCCAACCGCCAGCTGATGGAGCAAAACCGGCTGCTGCAGACGCTGAACACGGCGCTGGAGCAATTGGCCGCCAACGACGCGCTGACCGGCCTGTCAAACCGCCGCGCGCTGATGGATCTCGGTGCCAGCGAATGCCAGCGCATGGAGCGCTCGGGCCACCCGCTGTCGGTGCTGGTGGTGGACATCGACCATTTCAAGCCCGTGAACGACGCCTGGGGCCACCTGGCGGGCGACCGGGTGATCTGCGCCGTGGCCCAGGCGTGCGCGGCGCGCAAACGCAATAGGGGGGACATCGTGGCGCGTTTTGGGGGCGAGGAATTTGTCATCGTGCTGCCCGAAACCGACGGCCAGAGCGCGCTGGACATGGCCGAATCGCTGCGCCGCGAAGTGGCCGCGATGAGCGTGCCCGTGGATGAGCAGGTGGCCAGCATTGCGGTCACGGTCAGCATCGGCGTGGCCACGCTGCAGCAGGGGGCCGGGCTGGACTTTGAAGAGCTGGTAAACCGGGCGGACAAGGCGCTCTACCGCGCCAAGCAGGCCGGGCGCAACACGATCTTTTGTGCCGACATGCCGCCGGGCCTCAGTGGCCATGCCAGCGGCATCGGTCACGCGGGCAGCGCCCCCCAGGGTGCTTTGGTGCACGGGCACGCCCACCCCGGCAGCAGGGTGGATGGCGCGGTGCTGCGCTGACCCCGCCTCCCTGCCCGGAATGGGCCCTGCGCGGGCTGTCCTCACCGCTGTTTTCGGTGCCTACCCGCCCGCCGCCTGGTGGATGGCAGCGCGGATGCGTGGGTATGTGCCGCAGCGGCAGGCATTGCCGCCCATGGCTGCATCAATGTCCGCATCGCTGGGCCGGGGCGTTTTCTTCAGCAGCGCGCAGGCCGACATGAGCTGGCCGCTCTGGCAATAGCCGCACTGCGCCACGTCCAGCACCGTCCACGCGGTGCGCAGGGCGGTGGCCTCAGGCCCTTGCAGGCCTTCGATGGTGGTCACATCAGCATCGACCACAGCCGAAAGCGGCGTGATGCAGGCACGCACCGGCTCGCCGTTCAGGTGCACGGTGCAGGCGCCGCACAGCGCCATGCCGCAGCCAAACTTGGTGCCATTCAGGTGCAACTCGCCACGCAGCACCCACAACAGCGGGGTGTCGGGTTCCGCAGTCACAGAGATGGCTTTGCCATTGATGCGCAGGGTGGTGGACATGGTGGTTCCTCGAGTCGGTTCAGGCAAGTTTGAGCGGCAGGGCGCGCAGGCGCTGTCCGGTCAATGCAAACAGCGCGTTGGCCACCGCGGGCGCAATCGGCGGCACGCCCGGCTCGCCCACGCCTTCGGGGGGCTCTGCGCTGTCGATGATGTGGGTCTCCACCTTCGGGCAGTCGGCCATGCGCAGCAGCGGCAGGTCGTGAAAATTGCTTTGCTGCACTTGCCCATCTTTCAGGGTGACCTCGCCATGCAGCGCAGCGGTGAGGCCGAACACCACGGCGCTTTCCATCTGCTGCGCGATGAGGTTGGGGTTGATGGCGGCGCCGCAGTCGATCACGCACACCACGCGGTGTACGCGGATGGCCTTGTCGGCACCCACCGACACTTCGGCCACCTGCGCCACGATGGAGCCAAACGACTGGTGCAGCGCCACGCCCCGCGCCCGTTGCACGCCCGATGCATCGGGCGGCAAGGGCTGCCCCCAGCCCGCCAGCTCGGCCGCTTTTTGCAGCAGCTTGAGGTGGCGCGGGTGTTTCTGCAGCAGCGCGGCGCGGAAGGTCACAGGGTCCTTCTTGGCTGCGTGGGCCGCTTCGTCCACAAAGCTCTCCTTGAAGAACGCCTGGTGCGAATGACCCACCGAGCGCCAGAAGCCCACGGGCAGCGGCAGGTCGATGATCTCGTGCGCAATGCGCGCGTGGGGCCATTCGTAAGGCTGGTCGAATGCACCTTCCGAGGCCGTCTTGTCCGGCCCGGCGCCGGGCAGCCCGAAGGTGCGGTCCAGCACCTGCGGCACGATGGCCTGGCCGACCGACAGGTTGTGCCAGGCCACCAGTTGTCCCTGTGCGTCAAAGCCCGCCTTGAAGCGCGCCATGCAGGCTGGGCGGTAAAAGTCATGCTGGGTGTCCTGCTCGCGGCTCCACAGCGTCTGCACCGGGGCGCCGCCGGCAGCCTGGGCAATGGCGGCGGCCTGGGCCACATAGTCCACCTCCAGCCGCCGCCCGAAACCGCCGCCCGAAACCGCCGCCCAGCAGCAGCTGGTGCACGGTCACTTTTTCTTCGTCCATGCCCAGTGCCTTGGCTGCCGCACGGCGTGCCAGGCCTGGCACCTGGGTGGATGTCCACACCTGGGCGGTGCCATCCTTGACCTGCACCGTGCAGTTGATCGGCTCCAGCGCCGCATGCGCCAGGTAGGGCGCGCGGTAGTCGGCGGTGATGGTGCTGGCGGCACCCTGCATGGCCTGGTCCACATCGCCCGCGCTGTGGTAGCCAAAGCCTTTGGCCTCGTCCAGCGCCTGGGTCAGCCGGGCCAACACGGTCTCGCTGGAAAGCGTGGCGGCGGGGCCGTGGTCCCATTCCACGGTGACCGCCGCGGCGGCTTTCTTGGCGTGCCATGGGGTGTCGGCAATCACGGCCACACCGCCCGTGCCGCCGTGGTACGGGGCTATGGCCAGCACGTGCTTTACGCCAGGCAGCTTCTGCGCAGCGGCGGCGTCAAAGCGGGCCACCTTGCCGCCGCGTGTGGGGCACATCACCACACTCGCATGCAGCAGGCCGGGCGGGTTGGCGTCGATGCCAAACATGGCGCTGCCGTCGAGCTTGCTGGGTGCCTCAATGCGCGTCAGCGGCTTGCCGATCAGCTTGAACTGCGCCGGCTCCTTCAGTGCCACCTTGCCGGGCATGGGC
>JBCNOJ010000281.1:0-7030 GCA_039593925.1 Acidovorax sp. | reverse complement strand
CGCGCCCAGGTCCACCGGCGCCTCGGGCGTTCCGGGGAGTGATGGATCGACAGGGACGATGGGGTCGTTCGGGTTCATCGCAGTTTCAGCGTCGACAGGCCGATCAGGCACAGCAGCATGGTGATGATCCAGAAGCGCACAACGACCTGTGTCTCCTTCCAGCCGCTCTTTTCAAAGTGGTGGTGCAGCGGCGCCATCTTGAGCAGGCGGCGCCCTTCGCCATAACGTTTCTTGGTGTACTTGAACCAGGTCACCTGCAGCATGACCGACAGGGCTTCAACCACAAAAATGCCGCCCATGATGGCCAGCACGATTTCCTGCCGCACGATCACGGCGATGGTTCCCAGGGCAGCGCCCAGCGCCAGCGCCCCCACGTCGCCCATGAAAACCTGCGCGGGATGTGCGTTGAACCACAGGAAGGCCAAACCAGCACCCGCCATCGCCGCACAGAAGATCATCAGCTCACCCGAGCCGGGGATGTGCGGGAAAAACAGGTACTTGGAGTACACCGAACTGCCCGTGACATAGGCAAACACACCCAGCGCAGAGCCCACCATCACAACCGGCATGATGGCCAGGCCGTCCAGGCCGTCGGTCAGATTCACGGCATTGCTCGAGCCCACGATGACCAGGTAGGTCAGGATCACGAAGCCCAGCACGCCCAGCGGGTAGCTCACCTCTTTGAAGAAGGGCAGCTGCAAGCCTGCCTTGGGTGGCAAGTCCAGCGAAAAGCCGGACTGCACCCAGCCCACAAACAGCTCCCACACCTTGGCGTTGGAGCTTTCGGAAATGCTGAACACCAGGTACAGCGCCGCCATGAGGCCGATGACGGACTGCCAGAAATACTTCTCGCGCGAGCGCATGCCCTCGGGGTCCTTGTTGACCACCTTGCGCCAGTCGTCCACCCAGCCGATGGCGCCGAAGCCCAGCGTGACGAGGAGCACGATCCACACGAAGCGGTTGGACAGATCGAACCACAGCAGCGTGGAGATGGCAATCGACAGCAGGATCAACACGCCTCCCATGGTGGGCGTGCCGCTTTTGGACAGGTGCGTCTGCATCGCGTAGCCGCGAATGGGCTGGCCGATCTTGAGCGAGGTGAGCACGCGGATCACCTTCGGGCCCGCCACCAGGCCGATGAGCAGCGCCGTGAGGGCCGCCATCACCGCACGGAACGTGAGGTACTGGAACACGCGGAAGAAGCCAAACTCGGGCGACAGGCCCTGCAGCCATTGCGACAGCATCAGCAGCATGGAGCGCCCTCCCCGGCAAGCGAAAAACCGGCAGCAAGCGCGTGGCCGAAGGCAGCGCCCCCAAGCACCGCAAAGGCGGGGTCAATGCGTGGATGCACCATGGTGTCCCTCCGGGGTCGTGCTGTGCGCGTGCGCTTGTTGTTTTTCTTGCGTCGGTCGCGTGGCAGCGGCAATCGCCTCCACCACCTGTTCCATCTTCATGAATCGGGACCCCTTGACCAGCACGCTGCCCACACCGGGCAGGGCCTGGCGCACTGCATCCAGCAGCGCGCCCATGTTGTCGAAATGTTCTGCCGCCGCGCCAAATGCGGCGGCAGCATGTGCGGACTGCGCACCGAGCACCAGCAGCCGGGGAATGCCTGCCGCGCGGGCATGGGCGCCGGCTTCGGCGTGGAACTGCGGGCCCTGGTCGCCGACCTCGCCCATGTCGCCCATCACCATCAGTTGCGGTGCGGGCAGTTCAGCCAGCACATCAATGGCAGCACGCATGGAGTCAGGGTTGGCGTTGTAGGTGTCGTCCACCACCGTGATGTCGCGGCCCGCGCCGCTGCGCACGCTGAAGGCACGCGAGCGGCCCTTGACGGGTGTGAAGTCGCTCAGGCCCTGTGCAATAGCCGCCGTGGGCACACCGGCAGCCAACGCACAGGCCGTGGCGGCCAGCGCATTGGTCACGTTGTGCCGCCCGGCAATGTGCAGACGTGCTTGCAGCGCGCCAGCCGGGGTGGTGATCTGCACCGCCCAGGCGCCTTGCTGCCACTTGGCCTCGGTGCAGGCCACGTCGCCGCCGTCACCAAAACACAGGCAGCGGCGGCCACCGGCCAGTTCCGTCCATAGGGTGCTGTAGGCATCAACGGCAGGGAACACCGCCACGCCGTCGGCGGGCAGGCTGGCGAACACCGAGCCGTTCTCCCGCGCCACGGCTTCGACCGTGTGCATGAACTCCAGGTGCTCGCGCTGGGCGTTGTTTACCAGCGCCACCGTGGGTTGCGCAAAACCGGCCAGCGTGGCGATCTCGCCCGGATGGTTCATCCCCATCTCGATCACAGCGGCGGCGTGGTGGGCGCGCAGGCGCAGCAGCATCAGCGGCACGCCGATGTCGTTGTTGAAGTTGCCCTGCGTGGCAAAGGCGGCATCGCCCTTCCAGGCGCGCAGGATGGACGCAATCATCTGCGTCACCGTGGTCTTGCCGTTGCTGCCCGTCACGCCGATCAGTGGCAGGCCGAACTGCATGCGCCAGCCAGTGGCCAGCGCACCGAGCGCGGTCAAGGTGTTGGGCACCTCGATACCGGGCAGGCCCACGGCCTCCAGGCCGCCATGGGCGATGGCTGCGCTGGCACCGCCCGCCAAGGCGTCGGCGAGGAAAGCGTTGGCATCAAAGCGCTCGCCCTTCAAGGCCACAAACAGATCACCAGGTTGCAGCGTGCGCGTGTCGGTATGCACCCGGGCCAGCAGCGTGGCGCCATCGCCGACCAGGCGCGCAGCGGGCACGTGCTGTTGCACCCGCTTGAAAGCCTGCTGCAGGGTCATGGCCATGCTGGTGGTGGCTGCGGTAGCGCTCATGGGCGGGCCCTTCGCGCTTCCAGCGCGCTGCGCGCATGGGCCATATCGGAGAACGGCACGCGCACGCCTGCCGTCTCCTGGGTGTCTTCGTGGCCCTTGCCGGCGATCAGTACCACGTCGGCTGGCGCAGCCTCGAGCAGGACCAAGCGAATGGCGGCAGCGCGGTCCACCTCGGCGCGCACGGTGCGGCCGGCGATGGTGCCTTGCAGAATGTGGTGCAGGATCGCTGCAGGGTCTTCGCTGCGCGGGTTGTCGCTGGTCACGACTACCTTGTCGGCCTGCTGTTGCGCCACGGCGCCCATCAGGGGGCGCTTGGCTGCATCGCGGTTGCCGCCACAGCCAAACACGCACCACAGCTGGCCGCCGCGTTCGGCGGCGATGGGGCGCAGCGCCTGCAGGGCTTTGTCCAAAGCATCCGGGGTGTGGGCGTAGTCCACGGCCACCAAAGGCTGGCCGGGGGTGTGGATCTGCTCCATGCGGCCGGGCACCGGCGTCAACTGGGCGCATGCGTACAGCGCATGCTCCAGCGGCACGCCCAGCGCACGCATGCCAGCCAGCACACCCAGCAGATTGGCGACGTTGTAAAGGCCGATCACGCGCGTCTGCAGCACATGGGTGTGTGCGCCTTCGGCCACGGTAAACCGCAGTCCGCCCTCGCCCACGCCGATGTCGCGCGCGGTCAGGCGCGCCGGGCCGGTCATGGAAACGCTCCACACATCCAGCATGCGGTCGGCCAGCGACGCATGCAGTTCGGCACCGCGCGGGTCGTCGATGTTGACCACCGCCGCCTGCAGGCCGGGCCAGTCAAACAGTGCCGCCTTGGCCTGCCAGTAGGCGGCCATGCTGGGGTGGTAGTCTAGGTGGTCCTGCGTGAAATTGGTGAAAAGGGCCACGCGCACCCGGGTACCCACCATGCGGTGCTCGGCCAGGCCGATGGACGAGGCCTCAATCGCGCAGGCCGTGCGGCCTGCATCGGCAAATTGCTGAAACGCCCGCTGCAAGCGCACCGGGTCGGGTGTGGTCATGCCGGTGCTGGTGAGCGCCGGAGGAACCCCAATACCCAAAGTGCCCACCAGCGCGCATCCACCTTGCGCAATAAGCTCTTGTTTCGATAGCAGATTCAGCGCTTCTGCCAGCCACCAGGTGGTGCTGGTTTTGCCATTGGTGCCGGTGACGGCCAGAACGTCCAGGCGCTGGGTGGGGTGTTCGAACCAGTCGGCGGCAATCGCGCCGGTAGCCGCCTTCAGGCCATGCAGGGCAGCAACTGGCAAACCCGCCAACGGGAAGGCTTCGGCGCCTTCGTGCTCCACCAGGCAGGCCACCGCTCCCCGCGCCAGTGCGTCGCCAATGTGGGCACGCCCGTCGGTGGCGGCGCCGGGCCAGGCGATGAAGCCATCGCCCGCGCGGATGAGGCGGCTGTCCGTTTGCAATGTACCCGTCACACGCTCGCGCAGCCAGGCTACGGCATCGTGCACCGAGGCGAGCAGAGGCAGCACACCGCTCACAGCGACTCCTCCACCGCGTTCGCCACGATTTGCGGCTTGACGGCCATGTCGGGCTGCACACCCATCATGCGCAGCGTCTGCTGCACCACCTCACTGAACACGGGTGCGGCCACGGCCCCGCCGTAGAACACGCCGTTGCTGGGCTCGTCGATCATCACGGCTACGATGATGCGCGGCTTGTCGATGGGCGCCATGCCGGTAAACCATGCGCGGTATTTGCCCGAAGCGTAATTTTTGCCGACCTGCTTGCGCGCCGTGCCCGACTTGCCCCCCACGGAGTAGCCCACGGTCTGCGCCTTCTGGCCCGTTCCGCCGGGGCCTGCAGCCATCTGCAACATCTTGCGGACCTGGTCGGCCGTGCGCTCAGAAAACACAGGCACGCCCACCGCCGTCTCGTCGGTTTTGAGCAAGGTGGCCGGAATTACGCGCCCGCCGTTGGCGAATACGGTGTACGAGCGCGCCATCTGGAACAGGCTGGCCGACAGGCCGTAGCCGTAAGACATGGTGGCCTGCTCCACCGGGCGCCATGTTTTGTACGGGCGCAAGCGCCCGCTGATCGCGCCCGGAAAGCCGATCTGCGGCTTCTGGCCAAAACCCGCGGCGGAGAAGGTCTCCCACATTTCGCGCGCCGGCATTTGCATGGCCAGCTTGGTCGTGCCCACGTTGCTGGATTTCTGGATCACACCTTCCACCGTGAGCACGCCGTAATTGTGCGTGTCTGAAATGGTGGACCCCGTGATGTTGATGCGGCCTGGCGTGGTGTCCACGATGGTCTCTGGGCGCACCCGGCCCGACTCCAGCGCGAGGCCGATGGTGAACGGCTTCATGGTGGAGCCAGGCTCAAACACGTCGGTGAGCGCGCGGTTGCGCAGCTGTTCGCCCGTGAGGTTCTGGCGCTTGTCGGGCACATAGCTGGGGTAGTTGGCCAGTGCCAGCAACTCGCCCGTGTGGGCGTCGAGCACCACCACGCTGCCCGCCTTCGCCTTGTGCGCGGCCACCTGGTCACGCAACTTCTGGTAGGCAAAGAACTGCACCTTGCTGTCGATGGACAGCTGCATGTCTTTGCCGTCCACGGGCGGCACGGTCTCGCCCACCCCCTCGACCACGCGGCCCAGGCGGTCCTTGATCACGCGGCGCGAGCCCGCCTTGCCGGCCAGCTCTTTGTTGAAGGCCAGCTCCATGCCTTCCTGACCATGGTCTTCCACATTGGTGAAGCCCACCACGTGGGCAGCCGCCTCGCCCTCGGGGTACTGGCGTTTGTATTCCTTGCGTTGGTAGATGCCCTTGATGCCCAGCGCAGCAATCTGCTGGCCCACCTCCCAGTCGAGCTGGCGCTTGATCCAGACAAAGGTCTTGTCTTCGTCGGCCAGCTTCTTGGTCAGGTCAGGCAGCGGCATGTCAAGCAGCTTGGCCAGGTCCTTGAGCTTGGCCCGCACCTCGGGCTTGTCCTGCTCCACGTCTTCCGGAATGGCCCAGATGCTGGCCGCTGGCACACTGGAGGCGAGGATGAGGCCATTGCGGTCCAGGATCTTGCCGCGGTTGGCCGGCAGCTCCAGCGTTCGCGCAAAGCGCACTTCACCCTGGCGCTGAAAGAAGTCGTTGCCAAACACCTGCACATAGGCCGCGCGCGCACCCAGACCCACGAACCCCAGCGCGATCGCAGCCACGATGAACTTGCTGCGCCACACCGGCGTCTTGCTGGCCAGCAACGGGCTGGCGGTGTACACCACGCTGCGGCTCATGGCTGGCCTCCGGGCGCGGACGCACGCGCTGTTGCGGCACCTGCAGGGTCAGAGACATATTGGGTGATGGCTGGCGTCGCAGTGCGCATCTGAAGCTGGGCGCGTGCAATTTTTTCCACCCGCAGCGGCGTGGCTTGGGCCCGTTTTTCCACCTGCAGGCGCTGGTGTTCGGTCTCCAGCCTTCGGGACTCGGCCACTGCCCGGTCCAGCTCGGTAAACAGACGGCGCGACTGATACTGGGTGTGCACCAGGTAGATGGCACTGGCGAGCACGGCCACCAGCAGGACGAGGTTGAGCCTGGTCATGTTGCCCCCACGCTCCGCACTGACGTGTGGTCGCTGCCCCCCAGGGGGGTCGCGTTTTGCCTTGGGGCGGCCCGGCGGCAAAACATCTTGCTCATGCAAGCACCTCTGTGCGTTCGGCCACGCGCATGATGGCGCTGCGCGCACGCGGGTTCGCTTCCACCTCGGCGGCGCTGGGCTTGATGCGGTCCAGCGCCACGAGCTTCATGGCCTGGGGCACGGCAAAAGGCGCGCGCCGGTCATACACCTCTTTGGAGTGTTTGGCGATGAACTGCTTGACGATGCGGTCTTCAAGCGAATGGAAGCTGATCACCACCAGCCGCCCGCCCGGCTGCAGCACCGACAGGCTGGCCTCTAGCGCTTGCTGCAGCTCTTCAAGCTCGGCGTTGATGAAAATCCGAAGAGCTTGAAATGTGCGCGTTGCAGGGTTCTGGCCCGGCTCGCGGGTTTTGACCGTGCCAGCCACGAGGTCGGCCAGTTCTGCGGTGGTTGCAAGAGGACCCCGTTCTTCGCGCCGAGCAACAATCGCCTTTGCAATGGGGCCAGCAAACCGTTCTTCACCGTAGTCACGTATCACCTCCGCAATCTGACCGACTTCGGCCGTGGCCAACCAATCGGCCACGCTTTCGCCGCGCGTGGTGTCCATGCGCATGTCCAGCGGGCCATCG
>JBCNOJ010000280.1:0-7033 GCA_039593925.1 Acidovorax sp. | reverse complement strand
GCGGCGCTGACACCCTGCCTGAGGGCCTGTTCAGATCCGCTGCGTCGACATGAAACTGTCGAAGCGGGCCTCCGCAAATCTGAACCAGAAGATCTGGTCACGCTGAAAGTTGCGCATGTCGGCATAAATCTTCTTCCACTGCGCACTGCGGGATTCGTTGCGTGCAAACACCTCCATGGCCGCGCGAAAGGAAGCGTCCATAACGGGCAGTGAAAATGGAAGCACTTTGGTTTTGGCAACCACCAGTTGCTTGAGTGCGTTAGGGTTCAAGGCATCGTATTTGGCCAGCATGTCCGCATGCGCCACCGATGACGCCGCTTTGACAATGGCTTTGTAGTCGGCCGGGAGCGCGTCGAAGGCCTTGCGATAAATCAGAAAATCCAGCTCCAGCCCGCCCTCCCACCAGCCAGGGTAGTAATAGTAGAGAGCGACCTTGTTCAGCCCCAGCTTCTGGTCGTCATACGGGCCGATCCACTCGGCCGCATCGATGGTCCGCTTCTGCAGGGCCTGGTAGATTTCTCCACCGGGCATGTCTACGGGTACGACGCCCATTCCCGCCATAACCTCGCCCACCAGGCCGCCACCCAGCCGCATCTTCATTCCCTTGAAATCGGAGACATTGCGGATCTCCGTGAGGTACCAGCCCCCCATTTGCGTGCCCGTGTTGCCACCGGCAAAGCTGACCATGTTGTAGCCCGCATAGAACTCGTCCATCAGGCGCCGACCATTGCCGTGCAGCATCCACGCGTTCATCTGCCGCGCGTTGAACCCGAACGGTATGGCAGACCCCAGGGCGAACGCCTGATTGCGGTCGTAAAAATAATACGGGGCGGTGTGGGCCATTTCCACCGTGCCGTTCTGCACCGCATCCAACACACCAAACGCAGGCACCAGTTCACCGCCCGCGTGCACTTCAATCTCAAACCGGCCGCCAGACAAGGCTTTGACTTCTTGGGCAAAAACGGCAGCGCCACCGTAAATCGTGTCGAGCGACTTGGGAAAACTGGACACCAAGCGCCACCGCACCGCAGTCTGCGCGTGTACCGCGGGTGGCATGCCAGTCGCCAGCACGCCGGCAATGCCGGCATGCCGAATGGCAGAACGACGATCCATGGGGGGTGTCTCCGAAATCAGGGACGCAGCGCGAGGCCACGCTGACGGATGAGAGGACGTTGCAGGTCCTGGGACATTCTAGGACTGCAGCAGCGCACCCCCATTGTCGATAACCCCAACACCCGCGCGGGGCGGGTCAGCCCACACCCTCAGTTCTGAGAGAAACGTGCCCTGATGGAACGTTCGATGCCCGCAGCGTCCAGCCCCTGCAAAGACATCAGCTTGGCAGGATCACCGTGTTCGATGAAAACATCGGGCAAACCCAGCTGCAGCATCGGGCGCACGACGCCCATGGTGTTGAGCGCCTCGGTCACTGCGCTGCCCGCACCGCCCAGAATGGCACCATCTTCCAGCGTCACCAGCACGTCGTGGCGCTCGGCCACGTCGCGCAGCAAGGCTTCGTCGATGGGCTTGGCCCAGCGCATGTTGACCACGGTGGCGTCCAGCGACTCGGCCGCCTCCAGTGCCGGATACAGCAGCGTGCCGAACGACAAGATGGCAATGCGCGGAGCGCAGCCCACGGCATCAACGGCCGCGGCGCCTTTCCGTTCGCGGCGGATTTCGCCTTTGCCGTAAGGCAGTCCTTCCAGGCCCGGCAGCGGTGCGATGCCAGCGCCGCTGCCGCGCGGGTAGCGCACGGCAACGGGATGGTCTTGCTCGAACGCGGAAGTCAGCAGTTGGCGGCACTCGCGCTCGTCCGCGGGGCAGGCCATGGCCATGTTGGGCACGCAGCGCACGAAAGGAATGTCGTACGCCCCCGCATGTGTCGCGCCGTCTGCGCCTACCAGGCCTGCGCGGTCCAGTGCAAACACCACAGGCAGGTTTTGCAGTGCCACATCGTGGATCAGCTGGTCGTACCCGCGCTGCAAAAATGTGGAGTAGATGGCCACGACAGGCTTGACGCCCTCGCAGGCCATGCCCGCTGCGAACGTCACGGCATGCTGCTCGGCGATGCCCACGTCGTAGTAGCGATCGGGGAAGCGCTTTTCGAACTCGACCATGCCCGAGCCCTCGCGCATCGCAGGCGTGATACCCACCAGGCGCATGTCTTTGGCGGCCATGTCGCACAGCCATTGCCCAAACACCTGCGTGAAGGTCTGCTTGGGCGGCGTGGCGGGCTTGGTCAGGCCCACGCTGGGGTCGAACTTGCCAGGGCCGTGGTAGGCGATGGGGTCGGCCTCAGCGAGCTTGTAGCCCTGACCCTTTTTGGTAACCACGTGCAGGAACTGCGGGCCCTTGAGGCTCTTTATGTTTTCGAGCGTGGGGATCAGCGAGTCGAGGTCGTGCCCGTCGATGGGGCCGATGTAGTTGAAGCCGAACTTCTCGAACAGGGTGGCGGGTACCACCATGCCCTTGGCCTGCTGCTCAAAGCGCTTGGCAAGTTCGAGCAGTGGAGGCACGGGCTTGAGCACGGTCTTGCCCACGTTCTTGGCCGCCGCGTAGAACTGGCCGCTCATGAGCTGTGCCAGGTAGCGGTTGAGCGCACCCACCGGTGGGCTGATGCTCATGTCGTTGTCGTTGAGCACCACGAGCAGGTTGCAATCGGCCACGCCTGCGTTGTTCAGCGCCTCGAAGGCCATGCCCGCCGTCATGGCCCCGTCGCCGATGATGGCCACGGCGTGGCGGCTTTCGCCCTTGCGCTTGGCAGCCAGCGCCATGCCCAGCGCGGCCGAGATGCTGGTGCTGGAGTGCGCCGTGCCGAAGGTGTCGTAAATGCTTTCGGCGCGCTGCGGAAAGCCCGAAATTCCGCCCAGTTGCCGCAGCGTGTGCATGCGGTCGCGCCGGCCGGTCAGGATCTTGTGTGGATAGGTCTGATGGCCCACGTCCCACACCAAGCGGTCTTCAGGGGTGTTGAAGACATGGTGCAACGCTACGGTCAATTCGACCGTGCCGAGGTTGGAGCTCAGGTGCCCGCCGGTCTGCGACACGCTTTCGAGCACAAACCCCCGCAGTTCCTCAGCCAGGGCTTTCAGGTCCGCACGCGACAGCTTGCGCAGGTCGGCAGGATCGTTGATGGTCTGCAGAAGGGGGAAGGATGTGGTGGGCATTTACTATTCTTTTGATAGCCTCCAGCGCTTTATGGATAAGCGCTAGAGGCCAATTTGACCTTCAAATCATCGCACGGGGAGCCAGTCATCGGGTCAGTGGGACCGGCGCACCACCATATCCGCAAGCGCGGCCAGTGCACAGGTGTCAGGCAGCCCGCTGCGCGCCAGCGCGGCCTGCGATTCCAGCAGCAGTTCCTGGGCGTAGGCCTGAGCCCGCTGCAAGCCCAGCAACGACACATAGGTGGGTTTGTCGGCAGCGGCGTCCTTGCCGGCCGTCTTGCCCAGCGTGGCCGAATCGGCCACCACGTCCAGAATGTCATCGACCACCTGAAACGCAAGCCCCATGGCAGCGCCGTAGTCCGCCAGTGCCTGGTAGGCCACGGGGCCCGCCTGGCCGCAGACGGCACCCATGAGCACGCTGCCCTGCAGCAACGCGCCGGTCTTGAGCTGGTGCATCTGCCGCAACTGGTCCTCGGTCAACGCAATTCCCACACTGGCCAGGTCGATGGCCTGGCCGCCTGCCATGCCGGCCGAGCCCGCCGCGCGTGCCAGCAGGCGGCACAGCGTGGCCTGCGCAAGAGCAGGCACCGAGCCATCGTCGGGCGTCAAAAGCTCGAAGGCAAAGGCCTGCAGCGCATCGCCAGCCAGCAGGGCCTGGGCTTCGCCAAACTGCACGTGCACTGTGGGCTTGCCGCGGCGCAGCACATCATTGTCCATGCAGGGCATGTCGTCGTGCACCAGGGAATAAGCGTGGATCAATTCCACCGCGCATGCGGCGCGCAGAGCGGCACCGTCCAGCGCATCGGCCGAGGCGTCCGCGCTGCGGGCGGCCTCGTACGCGGCCAGGACCAGGAGGGGGCGCAGGCGCTTGCCGCCGTCCAGCACGGCATAGCGCATGGCATCGCCAAGGCCTGCGGGTGCATCGCGGCCAACCCATTGCGAAAGGGCCTGCTCAACACGGCCGAGGTGGTTCTGGCTCCAGAACAGCACGTCGAAGCCAGTGTCTGCAGAAGATGAAGGGTGCGGAACTGCGCTCATGCTCGGTTCAATCCTGGGTCCAGGGTTGCAGTTGGCCTTCGTCCAGCACCTTGATCTGGTCCTGGACAGCTTCAAGCCTCTTGCGGCAAAAGGCCAGCAGCGTAGCGCCACGCTGGTAGCCCGCCAGCATCTGATCGAGCGGCAACTGGCCCGACTCGATGCGGGCCACGAGCTGCTCCAGCTCCTCCAGCGCTGCCTCGTAGCTGACAGGTTCGGCGGGTAAGGCTGGAGTGGCGGGGGCCTTGGGCATGGGCGGGGCGCTGGGCGCGAATGGAAAAACCGCCGATTTTAGGCGCACCGGTGCGGTGCGTGCGCCGGGCGCGGACGCGTGCCCCTCATATGCACGTGCTCGGGAAGCACCGTGTTGGCATACACCGCCTATTCACGTAGCGGGGGTGCGGGAATAACCCCACCGCCTATAATCCCATTCACGTCGAGCCGGCTACCCACCCTAGCCGGTTTTCTTTTTCCAGATGCGTCCTTTCAGGCGCACCTCCCGCACTTTCTCCCTGTGGGGAGTCTTTAGGTCAGGTCACCCATGTCTGATTTAAGTCTTCAACTGCAGCAGGCCGCAAGCCAACTACCAGTTTCAAGCTACTTTGACGAGGCGCTGTTTCAGCGCGAGCTGAGCACCATCTTCCAGCGCGGGCCCCGCTACGTGGGGCACCAATTGGCTGTGCCCCACCCGGGCGACTATTACGCCTTGCCCCAGGAGGGCGAAGGCCGCGCGCTGGTGCGCAACGCACAGGGCGGCATTGAATTGGTGTCCAACGTCTGCCGCCACCGCCAGGCCGTCATGCTCAAGGGCAAAGGCTCGCTGCAAGGCCAGGGCAAAGGCCTCGCCGGCGGCAACATCGTGTGCCCCCTGCACCGCTGGACGTACAGCCCGAAGGGCGAGTTGCTGGGCGCGCCCCACTTCGCGCATGACCCCTGCCTGAACCTGAACAACTACCAGTTGCGCGAGTGGAATGGCCTTCTGTTTGAAGACAACGGCTACGACGTGGCCGCCGACCTGGCCCAGATGGGGCCCCGCGCCGACCTGGACTTCGATGGCTACGTGCTCGACCACGTGGAGCTGCACGAGTGCAACTACAACTGGAAGACCTTCATCGAGGTCTATCTGGAGGACTACCACGTGGGCCCCTTCCACCCGGGCCTGGGCAGCTTTGTCACCTGCGACGACCTGCGTTGGGAGTTCGGCAAGAACTACTCGGTGCAGACCGTGGGTGTGGCCAACCGCCTGGGCAAGGCCGGCAGCCCTGTGTACGAGCGCTGGCATGAGGCCCTGCTGGCTTACCGTGAGGGCAAGCCGCCCAAGCACGGTGCGATCTGGCTCACGCTGTACCCGCACATCATGATCGAGTGGTATCCGCATGTGCTCACCGTGTCCACGCTGCACCCCATCAGCCCCACCAAGACGATGAACATGGTGGAGTTCTACTACCCCGAGGAGATCGCCGCCTTCGAGCGCGAATTCGTCGAGGCGCAGAAGGCAGCGTACATGGAAACCTGCATCGAGGACGACGAGATCGGCGAACGCATGGATGCCGGCCGCAAGGCCTTGCTGGCGCGCGGCGACAACGAGGTCGGCCCCTACCAGAGCCCGATGGAAGACGGCATGCAGCACTTTCACGAGTGGTACCGGGACGCGATGGGCAGCGACACCCCGGGCAACAGCGCCGCAAAACGCTGAATACGGCGGCTAAACCCCGCCAATTTGCAGACTGCCTTCGTCTGCTCTCATTACAATAGCTGGCAGTGCTTAACAACCAAGCGCTGCCAGCTATTTTCATTTCTGCACCACTGGTGCAACCCACAAAGATCACAACCCGATGCAAGCCCTTTGGATGGTGTTGGCCGCGTTCCTGTTTGCCAGCATGGGGGTGTGCGTCAAGATCGCCTCGGACTTCTTCAACTCGGCCGAGCTGGTGTGCTACCGCGGCATCATCGGCATGTTCATCCTGTGGCTGCTGGCGCGCTCGCAGAATGTGACTCTGGCCACGCGATACCCTGGCATGCATGCCTGGCGCAGCCTGGTGGGCGTGGTCTCGCTCGGGGCATGGTTCTACGCCATTGCCCACTTGCCGCTGGCCACGGCCATGACCCTCAATTACATGAGCAGCGTGTGGATCGCCGCGTTCCTGATTGGCGGCACGCTGCTGGCCTGGCGCCCTTCGCCATCCACACCCCGCCCCGCTCTACAGGGCCCACTGGTGCTGACCGTGCTGGTCGGATTTGTCGGCGTGGTGCTCATGCTGCGCCCCAGCCTGGACCAGAACCAGGCTTTTGCCGGCTTGATCGGGCTGCTCTCGGGCTTGTCCGCTGCTTTTGCCTACATGCAGGTGGTGGCGCTGTCGCGCCTGGGCGAGCCCGAATCCCGCACTGTTTTCTACTTTGCCCTGGGCTCAGCCGTGGCCGGCGGCGCCGCGCTGCTGCTGACAGGCACGTCCCCGTGGGCAGGATGGCACACGCTGTGGCTGTTCCCGATTGGCATCCTTGCGGCGGGCGGGCAGCTGTGCATGACACGCGCGTACGCCACCGCCAAAACGCAGCGCGGCACGCTGGTGGTGGCCAATCTGCAGTACTCAGGCATCGTGTTTGCAGCCATCTACAGCGTGGCGCTGTTTGGCGATCAAATTCCGCCCATCGGTTGGATTGGCATGGCGCTGATCGTGGGCAGCGGCATCGTGGCCACCATCCTGCGGGCGCGGGCCGCGCCGGGTGCACCCGCTGAAGAACATTGATACCAGATCAAGCCCGCAGAAACCCCCTTTGAACCGCGCAACTGGACACAATGGAGCCCATCCGTTCAGCCCCCGTTTTTGTTCAGGCAC
>JBCNOJ010000028.1:0-20469 GCA_039593925.1 Acidovorax sp. | reverse complement strand
GACCAGCTCGCGCATGGTCGAGCCCTTCGTGAAGGCGGGCTACGACCTCAGCGCCGAAGCCATCCTGCTGTGCGAAAGCGACGGCACGCCTGAAGAGGTGGAGGAAGAAGTCCAGCGCATGAGCGACGTGCTGCGTGCGGCGGGCGCCATTGCCATCTCGGTCAGCAACGATGAGGCTGAGCGCCTGCGCTTCTGGAGCGGCCGCAAGAACGCGTTTCCCGCCAGCGGGCGCATCAGCCCCGACTACATGTGCATGGACTCGACCATTCCGCGCAAGCGCCTTGCCGACATCCTGCTGGCCATTGCCGAGATGGAAAAGAAGTACCAACTGCGCTGCGCGAACGTGTTCCACGCGGGCGACGGCAACCTGCACCCGCTGATCCTGTTCGATGCGAACGATGCCGACCAGCTGCGCCGCTGCGAGCTGTTTGGTGCCGACATCCTCGAGACCAGCGTGGCCATGGGCGGCACGGTGACGGGCGAACACGGCGTGGGCGTGGAAAAACTCAACAGCATGTGCGTGCAGTTCACCGCCGAGGAGAACGCGCAGATGTTCGGCCTCAAGCACGCGTTTGACCCGGCCGGGCTGCTGAACCCCGGCAAGGTGATCCCCACGCTGAACCGGTGCGCGGAATACGGAAAGATGCTGGTGCGCGGCGGGCAGATCCGCCACCCGGATTTGCCCCGGTTTTGAGACACTGAATCAAAGGCGGCCGCGAGCCGTGTAGCGGATACCGGCTCGCGGCTGGCAGAACACAGCCACGGCGGTTGGGTGCTGCAAGCCCAGGCGGTCGGCGCCAGAGCTTCAAGCCGCGTCGGGCACCACCGCCGTCGCTTCAATCTCCACCTTCGCCCGCTCCTCCATCAACCCCGCCACCTGCACACACGCCATGGCCGGAAAGTTCTTGCCCAGCACCTCGCGGTAGACCGCGCCCAACTCCTTCAGTCGGCTGTTGTATTCGTTGCGGTCGGTCACGTACCAGGTCAGCCGCACCAAGTGTTCGGGGCCTGCGCCACCGGCTTCGAGCACCGCGCGCACGTTCAGCAGCGTCTGCCGGGTCTGGTCGATGAAGTCATCGCTTTCGAACTGCTGCTGCGCGTTCCAGCCGATCTGGCCGCCGGTAAAGACCATCGTGCCGCGCGCGGCCACGCCGTTGGCGTAGCCCTTGGGGGTGACCCAGCCTTCGGGCTGCAAAAGGGTGTTTTTTATCGTCATGTCGTTGTTTTTGTCGAAGAGGGTGTGGCCGCTCCCTGGCGCAGCTTGAAGCGCTGCAGCTTGCCGGTTTCGGTGCGCGGCAGCGCGGTCACAAACTCCACCACGCGCGGGTATTTGAATGGGGCGATGGTGGCCTTCACGTGGTCCTGCAAGGTCTTGACCATGGCGGCGTCGCCCGTGTGGCCGGGCTTCAAGACGCAGATGGCCTTGACCACCATGCCGCGCTCCTCGTCGGGCATGCCGATCACGCCGCACTCGGCCACGGCCGGGTGGCGCAGCAGGGCGTCTTCCACCTCGGGGCCGCCCACGTTGTAGCCGGCGGTGATGATCATGTCGTCGTCACGCGCCTGGTAGAAGAAGTAGCCGTCGGCGTCTTGCGTGAACGCATCGCCCGGGTAGTTCCAGCCGGCCTTCACATACTTGGCCTGGCGCGGGTCGTCCAGGTACTTGCATCCGGTGGGGCCTGTCACGGCGAGCTTGCCCACGGTGCCGCGCGGAAGCTCATTGCCGTCGTCGTCCACCACCTTGGCGGTGTAGCCGGGCACCACCTTGCCGATGGCGCCCGCGCGCGTCTCGCCGCCGGCGGACGAGATGAAGATGTGGAACATCTCGGTGGCGCCGATGCCGTCGGTCATGTCGATGCCGGTGGCGTCTTTCCACAGCTGGCGCGTAGCGTCCGGCAGGCCCTCGCCCGCACTCACGCTGATGCGCAGCTGCGGCAGGCCGATCTTCTTGGCGAACGGCGCCATCTGGCGGTAGAACGTGGGCGCGGTGTAGCAGATGGTGACGCCCGCATCGCGCATCAGCACCACCATGGTCTCGGGCGTGTAGGGCTGGTCCGGGAAGTAGACGCTGGCCCCGGCCCACATCGGAAACACGAGCAGGCCGCCCAGGCCAAAGGTGAACGCCAGTGGCGGCGAGCCCGCCACGATGTCGTCCGGCGTGGCGCGCAGCACATGGCGTGGCCAGGCCTCGCAGGCGGCCAGCACGTCGCGGTGTGTGTGCACCGCGGCCTTGGGTGCCCCCGTGGTGCCTGAGGTGAACGCCATCAGCGCAATATCGTCGGCCGCCGTGGGGCAGGGCGCCATGCTCCCGGGTTTGCTCTGCGCGCGCTGGAGCAAGTCGGCCGGGTCCGGCGCGGTGTGGAAAGGCACGATGGTGGAGAGCACGGGGTGCTGGTCTTGCGCAGCCGCCAGTTCGCCCAACAGTCGGCCGTCGCACAGCGCCAGCGTAGGCTGGGCGCGTTCGATGATGCTGCCTAATTCGCCCGCGCGCAGCAACGGCATGGTGGCCACTGCGATCAGGCCCGCGTAGACGGTGCCCAGCCACGCCAGCGCCATCTCCACCGTGTTGCCGCCGCGCAGCAGCACGCGGTTGCCGGGCACCAGGCCGTGGTCCTGCGTGAGCACCTCGGCAATGCGTGCGGCCTCCATGCGGGCCTCCTGGTAGGTATAGGTCCGGTGCGGGCCGCGCAGAAACGGGCGGCTGATGTTGCCAGCGCGTTCCGCTTGGTCGAACAGGGCGTGCACCAGATTGGCCTGGTCTGCGATCTGCAGCTCGGGCAGGTCGTACTGCAGCGTGGGCCAGGCTTCGCGCGCAGGCAGGCGATCGTGCACAAAGTGGTCGGGCTGGGCGGAAGGAGAACGCATATTCAGATCACTCCTGCAAAACGGCCTTGCCGATGATGAGTTGCTGTACCTCGGTGGCACCTTCGTAGATGCGCAGCGAACGGATGTCGCGGTACAGCGATTCGACCTTGCTGCCCACTTCCACGCCGCGCCCGCCGTGCAGTTGCAGCGCCATGTCGATCACGCGCTGGGCGTTTTCGGTGGCGGTCATCTTGGCCATCGCGGCTTCTGCGGTGACCCGGGCCTGGCCGGTGTCGCGCAGCCAGGCCGCGCGGTAGGTGAGCAGCGCGGCACTGTCCACCAGTGCAGCCATCTCGCCGATCTTGGCCTGCGTGAGCTGGAAGTCGGCGAGAGTCTGGCCAAACATGCGGCGCTGGCGGGCGTGGTGCACCGCCTCGGCCAGCGCGCGGCGCGCCATGCCCAATGCGGCGGCGGCCACCGATGCGCGGAAGATGTCGAGCGTGCGCATGGCCAGCTTGAAGCCGCCGTTTTCGTCGCCCAGCAGCGCGGTAGCAGGCACGTTGCAGTCGCTGAACTGCAGCGTGGCCAGCGGGTGCGGCGCCATCACATGGATATGGCGCGAGGCGTCCAGCCCTGGCGTGTTCGCATCGACGATAAAGGCGCTGATGCCACGCGTGCCGCCGCTGGGGTTGGTCTTGGCGAATACGCAGTAGAAGTCCGCAATACCGCCGTTGCTGATCCAGGTCTTGGTTCCGCTCAGGGAATATGAGGCTTTTTGGCCGATAGCGCCTGATGGATAAGCGCTAGTAGCTATTGTTTGCATAGCGCCCACGTCCGAGCCTGCTTCGGGTTCGCTGAGCGCAAACGCCGCGATCAGCTCGCCACGCGCCACGCCCTGCAGGTAGTGCGCCTGCTGCGCGGGGCTGCCCGCCAGGGTGATCGCACCGCTGCCCAGGCCCTGCATCGCAAACGCAAAGTCCGCCAGCGGCGAGTGGTAGGCCAGTGTCTCGCGCAGCAGCACCAGCGCGCGCGAGTCCAGTGCGGGCAGCGCGCCACCATGGGCGGCGGGCACGCAGTAGCGCAGCCAGCCGCCCAAGCCCAGGCGTTTCACCCAGTCGCGGCAGGCGGCGCGGTCGTCGGTTTCATCGACCTCTTGCGCGGCCGCCCAGGGCACCAGGCCCTCGGCCAGCACGCGGTGCGCGTCGTCGAAGAAGGGCAGGGCCAGGTGTGCCGTGGAAGGCGGGCAAGGGGCGGGGGGCGTCGCGACATGCATGCATCAATCTCCCTGGAACACGGGCTTCTGCTTGGCGGCGAAGGCTTCGTAGGCGCGGCGGAAGTCTTCGGTCTGCATGCAGATGGCCTGGGCCTGTGCCTCGGCCTCGATGGCCTGTTCGATGGTCATGCTCCACTCCTGGCTCAGCATGGTCTTGGTCATGCCGTGGGCGAAGGTGGGGCCGTCGGCCAGCGCGCGCGCCGTGGCCTGCACGTTGGCCAGCAGGTCGGCGCTTTCATACAGATCGTTGAAGAAGCCCCAGGCCAGGCCCTCGTGCGCCGTCATCGCGCGGCCGGTGAACAGCAGCTCGCTGGCGCGGCCCTGGCCGATCATGCGCGGCAGCAGCGCGCAGGCGCCCATGTCGGCACCCGCCAGGCCCACGCGGGTGAACAGGAACGCGGTCTTGGTGGCCTGGGTGCCGTAGCGCATGTCGCAAGCCAGCGCCATCATGGCGCCCGCACCGGCGCAGATGCCGTCGATGGCGCCCAGCACGGGCTGCGGGCAGGCGCGCATGGCCTTGACCAGATCACCGGTCATGCGCGTGAACTCCAGCAGTTCGGGCATGGTCATGGTGGTCAGCGGGCCGATGATCTCGTGCACGTCGCCGCCCGAGCAAAAGTTGCCGCCCGCGCCGGTGACGACGATGGCCTTCACATCGGTGGCAAAGCGCAGCGCGTAGAAAAAGTCGCGTAGCTCGGCGTAGCTCTGGAAGGTGAGCGGGTTTTTGCGGTCGGGCCGGTTGAGCGTGACGGTGCCCACGCCGCCCTCAAAGCTCCAGGCAAAGTGCTCAGCCACGTAGCTGGCCTGCGGGTTGAACTGCTCGCGCATGGGGTTGTTCGCCCCGATGTAGTGCTTCATTCGGCTGTCTCCAAAGAATTATTTTGTGTGTGTTCCTTCACCTTGCCCAGCAGGCGGTACAAGGTGGCGATGTCGCGCTCGCCCAGCGTGGCGAAGGCCTCGACGATCCATTGCTCGTGCTGGCGCGCCATGGTGTTGAACTGCGCGCGGCCCTGGGGCGTGAGGCGCACCAGGTACGCGCGGCGGTCGCCCTCCACGTCCATGCGCTCGACCAGCCCTTCGGCCACCAGCTGGTCGGTGATGCCGGTGATGTTGCCGCTCGTCACCATCATGCGGCGCGAGAGTTCTTTCATCTTCATGCCGTCGGGCGCGCGCTCCAGCTGCGCCATCAGGTCAAAGCGCGGCAAGGTGGTGTCGAACTGCGCGCGCAGGTGGCTGCGCACCTGCTTTTCGATGAGCTGCGTGCAGGTGAGCAGGCGCAGCCACAGGCGCAGGGCTTCGGGGTGTTCGCTGGGGGCGGCGCCGTGCAGGCGGGCTTCGAGGTCCATCAGTGGGGCTGGGTGAATGATTTATTTACTCAATGGCTTCAATTTTTGTAGCAGCAGGTGCTTGATTTACTAGCGCTTGCGCTTGTTTTTGCTTAGAAATCTCGCGCAGCATCTGGTCGCGGCCGCTGTGGTACTGCACGGGCCAGTCGGTGTGCGCAGCGGCCACGGGGCTCAGTTGTGCGGCGGCGTGCAGCGTCCAGGCCGGGTCGGCCAGGTGGGGGCGGGCGATGGCGCACAGGTCCGCTCGGCCCGCCGCGATGATGCTGTTGGCATGGTCGGCCTCGGTGATGGCGCCCACGGCCATGGTGGCAATGCCCACCTCGTTGCGGATGCGGTCGGCAAACGGGGTTTGGTACATGCGGCCATACACGGGGCGCGAGTCGCGTGTGGTCTGGCCGGAGGACACGTCGATCAGGTCCGCGCCAGCGGCCTTGAAGAGACGCGCGATGGCAATGGCGTCGTCGGCGGTGTTGCCTTGGCCTTCTTGCAGCCAGTCGTGCGCCGAGATGCGAACAGACAGCGGTTTGTCGGCGGGCCACACGGCGCGCAGCGCGGTGAACACCTCCAGCGGGTAGCGGCAGCGCTTGTCCAGGCTGCCACCGTATTCATCGGTGCGCTGGTTGGTGGCGGGGCTCAAGAAGCTGGCCAGCAGGTAGCCGTGGGCGCAGTGCAGTTCCAGCCAGTCAAAGCCGCAGGCCACGGCGCGGCGGGCGCTGTCCACAAAGGCGGCGGTCACGCGGTCCATGTCGGCGCGGGTCATGGCGGCGGGCGTTTGGTTCTGCGCGCCGTAGGCGAGGGGGCTGGCGGCCAGCAGGGGCCAGTTGCCGCTTTCCAGCGGCTCGTCCGTGCCCTCCCAGCCCACGCGGGTCGAGCCCTTGGGGCCGCTGTGGCCCAGTTGCAGGCCGATGGTGGCGGTGCTGCTGGCGTGCACAAAGTTCACGATGCGCGCGAAGGCGGCTTGCTGCGCATCGTTCCACAGGCCGGGGCAGGCGGGCGTGATGCGGCCCTCGGGCGTGGGGCTGGTCATCTCCACCATCACCAGCGCGGCACCGCCCAGCGCGCGCGCACCCAGGTGCACGAGGTGGAAGTCCTGCGGCACGCCTTCGACCGCGCTGTAGGTGGCCATGGGCGAGACAACGATGCGGTTCTTGAGCGTGAGGCCTTTGAGTGTGAAAGGCGTGAGCATCGGAGGGATGGCAGCCTTGCCACCCGCCAGCCAGGCCTCGTAGCCTTCGAGCCACGCCGCATCGCGCAGCCGCAGGTTTTCGTGGCTGATGCGCTGGCTGCGCGTGAGCAGCGAGTACGTGAACTGTTCGATGGGCATGCCGGTGTAGCGCGCCACGTTTTCAAACCATTCCGTGCTGTTGCGCGCGGCGTTCTGGATCTTGAGCACCTCCACGCTGCGGCGTGCCTCGTAGTGCTGCAGCACCTCGTCAATGGGCAGGCCGGTGGCGAACTCGTTGGCGAGGTCGATAGCGTCTTCGAGCGCCAGCTTGGTGCCGCTGCCAATCGAGAAATGCGCCGTGTGCGCGGCATCGCCCATCAGCACGATGGGCACCTGCTTGCCGCCAACGCTCTCGCGGTGCACCCAGGTGTTGCAGATCACGCGCGGAAAGCGAATCCAGTTGGCCGAGCCGCGCAGGTGCGTGGCGTTGCTGATGAGCGCGTTGCCGTCCAGGTACTTCGCGAAGAGCTTTTCGCAAAACGCAATCGCCTCGGGCTGCTCCATGGCGTCCAGGCCGTGGGCCTTCCACACGGCCTCGGGCGTTTCGACGATGAAGGTGGAGGTGTCGGCGTCGAACTGGTAGGCGTGTGCCTGGAACCAGCCGTGCTCGGTCTGCTCGAACGCGAAGGTGAAAGCGTCGAACTTTTTCTTGGTGCCCAGCCACACGAAGCGGCACTGGCGCAGGTCGATGTCGGGCTGGTAGACGCTGGCGTAGCGGGTGCGGATGCGGCTGTTGAGGCCGTCGCTGGCAATCACCAGGTCGGCGTTGTACTGGGCGGCGAGCGCTTGGTCGTCGGCCACGTCGGTCTCGAACACCAGCTCCACGCCCAGCTCCAGGCAACGGTCTTGCAGGATGTTGAGTAACCGCTTGCGGCCGATGCCACAAAAGCCGTGGCCGGTGGAGCGCACGCTGCGGCCCTTGAAGAACACCTCGATGTCGTCCCAGTGGTTGAAGGCGTCGCCAATCAGGGCGGCCGTGGGAGCGTCCGCCGCCTGCAGGTTGGCCAGTGTCTGGTCCGACAGCACCACGCCCCAGCCAAAGGTGTCGAACGGCCGGTTGCGCTCTACCACCGTGAGCCGGTGGGCAGGGTTTTGCTGCTTCATGAGCAGTGCGAAATACAGGCCTGCGGGCCCGCCGCCGATGCAGAGGATGTTCATGTGAAAATAGTTTAGACCTAAACAAAATGCTGTCAATGGGGCTTGCACCGCCTGCTGGCGCGATGTAGGACAGGGCCTGAAAAGCACCGCCGTCGAGTTGACGCAGCGCAACACGGCTCCAAGAATGATGCACATGAAGCACTTGCTGCAGACCCTTGAGGGGCGGCTGGCGACGTTGCCGGTAGCCATGGCTGTCGAGCTGCCGGGGGGCCAGCACGTGGGTGCACGGCGGCCTGCGGTGTTGCTTCGGTTGTGCGACCGCATGGCGTTGGTGGCCCTGGCTACCGGGGAGATCGGCCATGTGGGCGCTGCCATCGTGGAAGGACGCGTGGCCATTGAAGGCCGCATGCGTGACCTGATGGCCGCCGCTGCGGGGCTGCTGACCGCCGATCCGGCGCGTGACCATCGCGCGGGCTGGTGGGCGCGCGTTCTGGCGCGAGCCCGGTCCACCGCGGCCCACACGCTGGCGCACGACGCGCGCCATGTGCAGTTTCATTACGACCTGTCGGATGACTTCTACACGCTGTGGCTGGACCCGCGCCGCGTCTATTCATGCGCCTACTACCGCTTGCCCGCCATGACGTTGGCCCAGGCGCAGGAAGCGAAGCTCGACCACATCTGCCGCAAGCTGCAGCTGCGCCCCGGGGACCGGTTTCTGGACATTGGCGCGGGCTGGGGCGGCTTGTTGCTGTGGGCGGCCGAACACTACGGCGTGGATGCGACGGGCATCACGCTGTCGCGCAACCAGCATGCGCACGTGCAGCAACTCATTGAAGCGCGCGGCCTGCAGTCGCGTGTGCGCATGCAACTCGTGGACTACCGCGAGCTGCAGGTGAAGCAGCCCTTCGACAAGATCGCCTCCGTGGGCATGTTTGAGCACGTGGGGCGTGCCCAGATGGCCCGCTACTTCGGCACCGTGGTTCGCCTGTTGCGCCCGGGCGGCATGGTGTTGAACCACGGGATCACGGCGGGCGGCGTAGACAATGCGCAGCTCGGTGCGGGCATGGGAGACTTCATCGAGCAGTACATCTTCCCGGGCGGCGAGCTGCTGCACGTGAGCGCCGTGTTGCGCGACATGGCCAGTGCGGGCCTGGAGATGGTGGATACCGAAAATCTGCGGCCCCACTACGCTCGGACGCTGTGGGAGTGGTCAGACCGTCTGGAGGCACAATTGCCCGCCGCGCGAGAAGTGCTGCATGCGCAGTACGGAGCCGACAGCGGAGAAAAGGCCTTGCGCGCCTACCGCCTGTACTTGGCGGGCAGTGCCATGGGATTCGAACATGGCTGGATGGCGCTGCACCAGATGCTTGCCACCAAACCGGATGCCCATGCCGATACGCCATACGGGGCTCTGCGCGGCGCACAATCCGACTACCCTTTCACCCGCGACTACATCTATGCAGACGCGCCCGCAGTGTTGCACTGAACCTTCAACGCACTCTTTCATTCATGCTCTACAAATTCAAATCCCGCGCCACCGCCGACCTCATCATGCTGGAGCCGCAAGGCCGCCAGATCGTGAACATCATCGGCAAGACGCCCGGCCCCAGCGGCATCGTGACCGCCGCGCAAATCCCGGCCGCCATTGCCGCGCTGGAAGCTGCTGTGGCCGCCGAAGAAGCCCAGCCACCGGTGGAAGACGGCCAGGATGATGAAAGCACCCGCGAAGATCGCCAAAATGCGGTACGCCTGCGCCAACGGGCCGCGCCCTTTATTGACATGCTTCGGCGCAGTGCGGCCGAGGACGCGGACGTAGTCTGGGGCGCCTGAGCAGCGCTGGTGCCACCATGCCGCTCCGCCAAGGGGCGGCCTAGGTTTTGCGCGGGCCATGCAGAGCTGCAGTGTTGCAGTGCTGCAGGGCCCTCAGAAGGTCAATCGACCTTTGCGCCAGAAGCTTTCACCACCTGCGCCCACTTCTTGTGTTCGCTGTCGATGTGCCTCGCAAAATCTGCGGGCGTGTTGCCACCCGGAATGGCGCCCTGGGCCATCAGCCGTTCTTTCATCGCGGGTGATGCCAGGGACTTGGCAACCTCCTGCTGAATGCGATTGATGATCTCGGGCGGCGTGCCTGCCGGCGCCAACAGGCCAAACCACGAGCTGGCCTCATAGCCCTTGAGTGCGGGGCCCCCCGCCTGTTCTACCGTGGGCACGTCGGGCAAGGCGCTTGAGCGCTCAGCACTTGTCACAGCCAGGGCCACGAGCTTGCCGGCCTTGATCTGCGCCATGGAGGAGGGCAGGTTGTCAAACATCACATCGGCATTGCCCGCCACCATGTCCATCAGCGCAGGCCCTGAGCCACGGTATGGCAGGTGCAGCATGTAGGTGCCGGTCATGCTCTTGAACAGCTCACCTGCAAGGTGGATCGACGTGCCATTGCCACTGGACGCCATGTTCATCTTGCCCGGGTTGCTCTTGGCCACCCGCACGAAGTCCTGCACGTTCTTGATCCCCATGCTCTTGGCTTTGTCGGTGTTCATCACCATCACGTTGGGCACTGCAGCCACCAGCGTGATCGGCACAAAGTCCTTGATCGGGTCGTAAGGCAGCTTGGCATACAGCGCACGGTTGATGCCGTGTGTACCCACCGTGCCCATCAGCAAGGTGTAGCCGTCCCCAGGCGATTTGGCGACGATGTCGGCCCCCACATTGCCACCCGCGCCCGCGCGGTTGTCCACGATGAACGGCTGCCCCAGCGCGTTGCTCAAATCCGGCGTGAGTGCGCGGGCCAATATGTCGGTTGTGCCGCCGGGCGCAAAGGGCACCACGATGCGCACCGGCTTGTTGGGCCACCCCGCCTGGGCGTGTGCCGCCGTGGTGGCCAGCGCCGTGACCGAGCCAAGCGCCACAGCGGTAAGGGCGGAGAGGGCGAATCGGCGGGATGGAGCGACTTGGATCATGCGTGCCTTTCTTGCAGGTTTCATATGCGTACGCATGGTTTTACGCGCGGTGCCTAATTGCTGGCAGATGGATAACCCGCATCGCTCGGAAAAGGCGTGAACCTTTGTTGACGTGCGTCAGCTGTTACGCCCGAGTCGGTCTGCTCTGCGCGTTCTCCACCTCAGTGGCTATGACGTTGGAGTGGTTTGCACACAGCGAATCCAAGACACCGTCCGGAAAAAAGCCGCGCCACCTTGCGGTAGCGCGGCCAGTGCAAAAGCGCGGTACGGCTTCAATCAGTCCGCAAATGTCCCCGCAGCCTTGATCACCGTGCCCCACTTGTCGATCTCGGCCTGCACGAACTTCTTGTGCTCGGCGGGTTCGACGCGCTTGTCGGTGATCACCACAGCGCCCAGGCCTTCCTGCTTCTTGATGAAGTCGGCGTCTTTCAAGGCCACCTTGAGGGCGTCGTTGATCTTGGTCACCACAGCGGCTGGCGTGCCCTTGGGGGCATACAGGCCGTGCCAGATGCTGACGTTGAAGTCCTTCAGGCCAGACTCTGCCAACGTGGGCAGGTCCTTGAGGGCGGGCGTGGTCAGGCGCTGGCTGGTGGTCACGGCGTAGGCCTTGACCTTCTTGCCTTCGATCTGTGGCGTGGTGTTGGTGGTCTGGTCGCACAGCAGGTCGATCTGGCCGCCGATCAGGTCGGTAATGGCGGGTGCGGTGCCCTTGTAGGGAACCGTGGTCATTTCCACCTTCATGGCGTCCTGGAACATCAGGCCGCACAGGTGCGAGGCAGCGCCCAGGCCCGCGTTGCCCAGGTTGATCTTGCCCTTGTTCTGCTGGATCCAGGCGGTCAGCTCTTTCATGTTGTTCGCTGGCATGGTGGGGCGAGCGATCAGCGTCATGGGCACGTCGTTGACCATGCCCAGGTATTCGAAGTCGTTGGGCACGCTGAAAGCGAGCTTGCGGTACAGCGCGGGCATGGTGGACATGCCGATGTGGTTGAGCAGCAGGGTGTAGCCGTCCGGGCTGGCGCGTGCCACGCGGGCGGCACCGATGGAGCTGCCCGCGCCGGCGGTGTTGTCTACCACCACGCTCACGCCCAGAGGCTTGCGCAGGGCTTCGGCCAGATCACGGGCCACGCGGTCGGTGGGGCCGCCTGCTGCGAAGGGCACCACGATAGTGATGGTCTTGTCCTTGGAAGGGAATTCCTGCGCCGTGGCGCCGAAGGCTGTGGCTGCGGCCGCAGCGATCAGTGCGAGTTTCAGCATTTTTTTCATGGGTGCTCCTGTGAATGACGGGCCATGATAGCCAGGGGGTCTGACACGAACATTGCGGAAATTACGTAGCCTGCGGGTAGCCCCGTATTAAAGAGAAAATGGCCTGAAGTGCAGGTAAATAAAGCGCTTGAAGCTATTAAAAAGTGAGCGAGGCTAGGGTAAACACTGCGCTGCAAAAAACGCCCGGCGCTATCGCCTCAGGGTGGTTCGCAAGCCCCGATGCAAAAGGATGCATGCCGTTGCCACAAGCCCGCCGCATGCCTTCTCTTTTGCAAGACAAGAAGGGCGAGGCCACCCCGTGCGATGTAGAGCACCGCATCGCGCGGCGCCGCGCTACTGGCGGGGCGATGTCGTTGAAAGACTTAAGACCTGGGTGGGGTCTCACTTGTAGCTGCGGGCGTCTTCAATCACTTTGCCGTCATTGGGCAGCGTGCCGGGCGGCACCATCTGCACTTCGCCACGCAGCTTGGTCACTTCGCGGATGGCATCGCCCAGTTGCCGCGCCAGGCCCTCTGCCGTTTCCGTCGTTTCCACCTGCAGCACCATCTGATCGTTGGCCATTTCACCGCTGACCACGAGCCGCGCGCGCAGCACCTGAGGAAAGCGCCGCGCGATGGTGGCGATCTGCCCCGGGTGCACGAACATGCCGCGCACCTTGGTCGTCTGGTCGGCCCGGCCCATCCAGCCCTTGATGCGGGTGTTGGTGCGGCCCGTGGGGCAGGGGCCAGGCAGCACGGCCGACAGGTCGCCGGTGCCGAAGCGGATCAGCGGATAGTCGGGGTTGAGCGTGGTGATGACCAGCTCGCCCACTTCGCCTTCGGGCACCGGGTCGCCGGTGCCGGGGCGCACGATCTCGACGATCACGCCCTCGTCCAGCACCAGGCCTTCTCGGGCCGAGGTCTCGTAGGCGATCAGCCCCAGGTCGGCGGTGGCGTAGCACTGGTAGCCCGCGATGCCGCGCTCGGCAAACCAGTCGCGCAAGCTGGGCGGAAAGGCTTCACCAGACACCAACGCCTTGGTCACCGTGGGTAACGCCACACCCATCTCGACGGCTTTCTCGACAATGATTTTGAGGAAGCTGGGCGTGCCGATGTAGCCTGCCGGCTTCAGCTCCGCCATGGCCTGCACCTGTTGCTCGGTCTGGCCCGTGCCACCGGGGAACACGGTGCAGCCCAACGCGTGCGCACCCGTCTCCATCATCGAGCCCGCGGGCACGAAGTGGTAGCTGAAGCTGTTGTGGATCAGCTCGCCACCGCGAAAACCCGCCGCGTGGATCGCGCGCGCCATGCGCCAGTAGTCCCGCCGCGTGCCCTCTGGCTCGTAGATGGTGCCGGGGCTGGCGAACACCCGGGTCATGCCGGGCCCGAAGTTCAGCGCGCTGAAGCCGCCAAACACATTGGCCGCCCGGCCCGCCTGCTGGCGCTCCAGCAGCTCGTACTTGCGCGTGACGGGCAGTTGCGCCAGCGCCGCGCGGCTGTGAATGGTCCATGCATCCACGCCCGCCAGGATGCTGGCAAAGGCGGGCGACGCCTTCTGGGCATGGGCGATCTGCTGCGGCAGCGCCGCCATCAAGGCCGCTTCGCGCTCGGCAGTGCTGCGGGTTTCCAGGTCGTCATAAAACGTGCTCATGCCTGGGGTTCCTTGTGAGGTGATTTTGTGTGAAATTGGCCTCTAGCGCTTGTCTATAAAGCGGAGGCAGCTATGAAATAAGGAGTGATTCGTTCAGCGTTTGAAAAGGTGTGAAGCCAGCAATACCGGCGCTACCCAAGGCGAGCGCCACCGCGCAAGGGCCGCCCCGCCGCGCTGGTGGCGTGCCCCCTTGGGGGGGGAAGGCGCCGAAGGCGACACAGGGGGGCTACGCCAGCCAGCGCTTGCGCCGCTTGTAGCTTTTGACGTCCTTGAAACTCTTGCGCTCGCCGCCGCCTACGCCCAGGTAGAACTCCTTCACGTCTTCGTTGTTGGCCAGGTCGCTCGCGGCGCCGTCCATCACCACGCGGCCGCTTTCCATGATGTAGCCGTAGTCGGAATATTTGAGCGCCATGTTCGTGTTCTGCTCGGCCAGCAGGAAGGTCACCTTTTCCTTCTTGTTCAGGTCTTGCACGATGTTGAACACCTCTTCCACGATCTGCGGGGCGAGGCCCATGGAGGGTTCGTCAAGCAGCACCATGCTGGGATTGGCCATGAGCGCACGGCCGATGGCGCACATCTGCTGCTCGCCGCCCGAGGTGTAGGCCGCCTGCGAGGTGCGGCGTGTCTTCAGGCGCGGAAAGTAGTTGTAGACCTTCTCGAGGTTGGCCTCGATTTCGGCCTTGCTGGTGCGCGTGTAGCTGCCCGTCATCAGGTTCTCTTCGATGGTCAGGTGGGCAAAACAATGCCGCCCCTCCATCACCTGCACCACACCGCGCTTGACGAGGTCGGCGGGCGAGAGGTTCTCGATGCGTTCGCCGCGCAGCTCGATGCTGCCTTTGGTCACTTCGCCGCGCTCACCCTTGAGCAGGTTCGAGATGGCGCGCAGGGTGGTTGTCTTGCCCGCCCCATTGCCTCCCAAGATGGCCACGATCGCGCCCTCAGGCACTTGCAGCGAGACGCCCTTGAGCACCAGGATCACGTGGTTGTAAATGACCTCGATGCCGTTGACGTTGAGAACGATGTTTTGAGAGTCCATGGTGTTGCCTTCGCTGTGCCAATCCAAAGAGCTGCAAGCAATTCTTTGGATTGGCGGCTGTTGCTCGTGGGCGCAGCCGCTTCTTCACCAGCCGTTGATGCGGTCGCGGCCCAGGGGCCAGGAACGCCGCGCAACGGCCGCCCCGCCGCGCTGGCGTTGTCCCCCTTCCCAAATCACGCAGCGGATTGAGAGAAGGGGGAATGCGCGCCAGCGCCTCAGGGGGATGCACTCAAGAGTTGCAGTCAGAAGCCTCGCGGCGTGTCATCTTCTTGTCGGCCAGGTACTTGTCGGCGCCGGACTTGACCATCGGCTTGATGATCTGTTCGTCGGCCTGGTACCAGTCAGAGCTGAAGTCCCACTTCTTGCCGTCCCAGGTGTGCACGCGGGCCCAGGTGGAACCCATGTGGTCAGCGCAGCTCGTGGACAAAGGACGCATCACGCCGCCAAAGCCCATGGCGTCGAGCTTCTTCTGGTCGAGGTTCAGGTTTTCCATGCCCCAGCGCACCTGTTCGCCGGTCATGACCTTGCCCTTGCCGAAGCGCTCTTGCGCACGGCGCACCGACTCGACGGCCAGCATCTGGATGATCACGCCGCGCGTGTACAACACCGAGCCCACTTCGTCCTTGGGACCCGTGCCCTGGCCCTTGTCGTGCACGTGCTTCATGATGTCCTGGATCACCTTGGACTGCGTGCCGTAGCCGTTCAGCGCGAGAGCGTGGTAGCCCTTGGCGCCTTCGCCCACGTCGCGCACATCGGGTTCGGCGCCCGCCCACCACACGCCATACAGCTTGTCGCGCGGGAATCCGGTGGCCTGTGCTTCCTTCAGGGCCGTGGAGTTCATCACACCCCAGCCCCACAGCAGCACGTAGTCGGGGCGGCTCTGGCGCACCTGCAGCCAGGTGGCTTTTTGTTCCACGCCGGGTGCGGTCACGGGCAGCATCTGCAGCTCAAAACCGTGCATCTTCGAGCGCTCCTGCAGCAGCGGGATGGGCTCTTTGCCAAACGGGCTGTCGTGGTAGACCAGCGCGATCTTCTTGCCCTTGAGCTTGTCCATGCCGCCGGCCTGCTTGCCGATGTGCTGGATCAGGATGTCGGCGCCCGTCCAGTAGCTGCCCATGAAGGGGAAGTTCCACTTGAACGCCTGCCCGTCTTGCGCCACCGACAGGCCGTAGCCCAGCGTCATCAGCGGGATCTTGTCTACCGGGGCCTTCTCGGTCAGCGCAAAGGTGATGCCGGTGGCCTGCGGGTCGAACAACGAGACGCCGGGGCGGCTCTTGAGGCGCTCATAGCATTCCACGCCCCGGTCGGTGGCGTAGCCCGTTTCACATTCTTCAAAGGTGAGCTTCACACCGTTGATGCCGCCGTCTCGGGCGTTGATCATCTTGATGTAGTCCTGCTTGCCGTTGGCCCACGGCACGCCGTTGGGGGCGTAGGGGCCCGTGCGGTAAGACAGCAGCGGGAAGAACTGCTCCTTGGCTTGCGCGAAGGCGCTCGTCGTGACGGACGAGGCACCGGCAGCAACCACCGCAGCGGCGATCACGATTTTCGAAAGCTTCATGGATGTCTCCTTTGGATGAATATGTTGAAGCACGGGGAGGGAATCAATGCGGAGTCAATGCGGAGTCAGTGGGGGAAGGGCCACAGGCGCAGCTTCTGCTTGGCCGTGGACCACAGCTTGGCCAGGCCGTGCGGCTCGACGATGAGGAACCACACGATGAGCGCGCCGAAAATCATCAGCTCGGCGTGAGAGATGCCGGCGGTGGAGATCTCGATGCCAAAAATGCCCAGCAGCGCCGGCAGGAACTGGTTCAGAACGATGGGCAACACCACGATGAACGCCGCGCCGAAGAATGCGCCCATGATCGAACCCATGCCGCCGATGATCACCATGAAGAGCAGGCGGAACGACACTTCGACCGAGAAGGCCGCTGGTTCCCAAGCGCCCAGGTGCACAAAGGCCCAGAGTGCGCCCGCAACGCCGATGATGAAAGAGCTGACCGCAAAGGCACTGAGCTTGGCGTACATGGGGCGGATGCCGATCACCGCCGCCGCCACGTCCATGTCGCGGATGGCCATCCACTCGCGGCCGATGGCTCCGCGCACGAGGTTCTTGGCCAGCAGCGCCATCACCACCAGGATGGCCAGGCAGAAGAGGTACTTGGCGGGCGCGCTGTCGATGGGCATGCCCAGCACCTGCAGATTGCTGACCGACACCGATCCTGAATCGGAGTTGTTGGTGAACCACTTGATGCGCAGGAACATCCAGTCCGAAAAGAACTGTGCTGCCAGCGTGGCCACGGCCAAGTAGAGCCCTTTCACGCGCAGGCTGGGCAGGCCGAAAAGAATGCCGAAGAAGGTGGCGCACAGGCCGCCCAGGATCAGCGCGGGGATCAGAGGCATGCCAGGCATGCGCACAAAGAAGTTGTAGGCCCCGTAGGCACCTACCGCCATGAAGGCGCCCGAGCCCAGAGAAATCTGGCCGCAGTAGCCCACCAGGATGTTCACCCCCAGGGCCGCCAGCGCCATGATGACGAAGGGGATCAGGATGGCGCGGAAGATGTAGTCGCTGGCCAGCATGGGCACGGCGATGAAGGCAATGGCCAGGATGATGCCGATGGCCAGGCGGTCCTGTGCGATCGGGAAGATCTGCTGGTCGGCGCGGTAGCTGGTCTTGAACTGGCCGTTCTCACGGTAAAGCATGCTTCGTTCCTCTCTTTACACGCGGTCGATGATTTTTTCGCCGAACAGTCCTTGCGGCCTGAACAGCAGGAAGACGAGCGCCAGCACGTAGGCGAACCAGATCTCGATGCCCCCGCCCACATACGGGCCCAGGTACACCTCGGAGAGTTTCTCGCCCACGCCGATAATCAGCCCGCCGATGATGGCGCCCGGCACCGAAGTGAGGCCACCCAGGATCACTACGGGCAGCGCGCGCAGTGCGACGGTGGTCAGCGAGAACTGCACCCCCAGCTTGCTGCCCCAGATCATCCCGGCGACCAAGGCCACGACACCTGCCACGCACCACACGATCACCCAGATGCGGTTGAGCGGGATGCCGATGGACTGCGCAGCCTGGTGGTCGTCGGCCACTGCGCGCAACGCGCGGCCGGTGGAGGTCTTCTGGAAAAACACTGACAGCAGGGCCACCAGGGTGGCCGCAATCGCGGCGGCAATCACGTCTTCCTTGTTGATCAGGATGCCCCCCTGGAACACCGACTCCAGCGCAAAGATGGGGTCCTTGGGCATGCCTACATCGATCTTGTAGATGTTGCTGCCAAAGATCGTCTGGCCCAGGCCCTCCAGGAAGTAGGTGATGCCCAGCGTGGCCATGAGCAGCGTGGCGCCTTCCTGGTTCACCAGGTGGCGCAGCACCAGCTTCTCGATGAGCCAAGCCACCACGAACATGATGGCGCCTGCGATGATGAAGGCGGCAAGGTTGGCAACGATGGGGCTGCTGATGCCCGTCCACTTCGGGATCCATTCGGCAAAGCGCGCCATGGCCAGTGCGGCGAAGAGCACCATGGCGCCTTGCGCAAAGTTGAACACGCCCGAAGCTTTGTAGATGAGCACGAAGCCCAGTGCCACCAGCGAATACAGCATGCCGGCCATGAGGCCGCCGATCAGGGTTTCGAGAAAGAATGCCATGTTGTCGTCTCCCGATCAGTGCGAGGTACCAAGGTAGGCACTGATCACGTCTTCGTTGCTGCGCACCTCGTCGGGCGTGCCGTCGCCGATCTTCTTGCCATAGTCCAGCACCACCACGCGGTCGCTGATGTCCATCACCACGCCCATGTCGTGTTCGATGAGCACGATGGTGGTGCCGAACTCGTCGTTCACGTCCAGGATGAAGCGGCACATGTCCTGCTTCTCTTCCACGTTCATGCCGGCCATGGGCTCGTCCAGCAGCAGCACCTGCGGCTCCATGGCGAGGGCCCGGCCCAGGTCCACGCGCTTTTGCAGGCCGTAGGGCAACTGGCCCACCGGGGTCTTGCGGTAGGCCTGAATTTCGAGGAAGTCGATGATGTGCTCGACGTACTCGCGGTGGCGGATTTCCTCGCGCTCTGCGGGGCCCCAGCGCAGCGCCTGCAGCAGCAGGTTGCTTTTGATCTTGAGGTTGCGGCCGGTCATGATGTTGTCGATCACGCTCATGCCCTTGAACAGCGCCAGGTTCTGAAACGTGCGCGCCACACCCATCTCGGCCACCTGGCGCGAGTTCATGTGCGCAAACGTCTTGCCGCGGAAGGTGATGGAGCCTTCGGACGGCGTGTACACGCCGTTGATGCAGTTGAGCATGGAGCTCTTGCCCGCACCGTTGGGGCCGATGATGGCGCGGATCTCGTGCTCCTTCACATTGAAGGAGATGTCGGTGAGCGCCTTCACGCCGCCGAACCGCAGGCTGATGTTCTTGACGTCCAGGATGACGTCGCCGATCTTTTTGGAGGTCATGCTCAGGCGGCTTTCTTCACGGGGGCGAAGGTTTTGGTGTCAAGAATCTTCAGCGTGGCGCTCACGCTGCCGGTGCGGCCATCTTCGAACTTCACCTGAGTCTCGATGTATTGTTCGGTGCGGCCGGCGTACAGCGCCTCCACCAGCACTGCGTACTTGTCGGCAATAAAGCCCCGTCGGACCTTGTTGGTGCGCGTGAGTTCGCCGTCGTCGGCGTCCAGTTCTTTGTGCAGCACCAGGAAGCGGCTCACCTGGCTGCCTGCCAGTAAGGCGTCGCCCGCCAGGTCGGCATTCACCTTCTCGATGCATTCGCGCACCAGCTCATACACCTCCGGTTTCTGTGCCAGGTCGGTATAGCCGGCATAAGGTAGGTTGCGGCGCTCGGCCCAGTTGCCCACGGCGTCAAAATCGATGTTGACCATCACACACACCTTTTCGCGGCCATCGCCCAGCGCGACGACTTCCTTGATGTGCGGGAAGAACTTGAGCTTGTTCTCCACATACTTGGGCGCAAACATGGCGCCGTCGTTGGCGCCGCCCTTGATGCGGCCCACGTCTTTCACGCGGTCGATGATCTTCAAGTGGCCGTGCGCGTCCAGAAAGCCCGCATCGCTGGTGTGGTACCAGCCGTCATCGGTCAGCACCTCTGCGGTCGCGGTGGGGTTCTTGTAGTACTCCTTGAGCAGGCCGGCCGACTTGACGAGGATCTCGCCGTTGTCCGCCACCTTGATCTCCACGCCGCGGATCGGCACGCCCACGGTGTCGGCGCGCGCCTGGTTGTCGGGCTGCAGGCAGACGAACACAGCGGTTTCGGTAGAGCCGTACAGCTGTTTCAGGTTGACGCCGATGGAGCGGTAGAAGGTAAAGAGGTCTGGCCCGATGGCCTCGCCCGCTGTGTAAGCCACCCGCACACGCGAGAAGCCCAGGTTGTTGCGCAGCGGGCCGTAGACCAGCAGGTTGCCCAGCGCGTACTTGATGCGGTCCAGGCCGCCCACGGGCTCGCCGTCCATGAGGGCGGGGCCCACGCGCTGGGCCACGGCCATGCAGGCGTGGAACATCTTGCGCTTCAAGGCGCCTGCGTCTTCCATGCGGATCATCACGCTCGTGAGCAGGCCTTCAAAAATGCGGGGCGGCGCAAAGTAGTAGGTGGGGCCTACTTCCTTCAAGTCGATCGTCACGGTACTGGCCGACTCGGGGCAGTTGACCACGTAGCCACAGGCCAGCCACTGCGCGTAGCTGAAGATGTTCTGGCCGATCCAGGCGGGGGGCAGGTAGGCCAGCACTTCCTCACTGCTCGTCAGCTTGTCGAACTCGGCGCCCGCGCTAGCGCGGTCCAGCAGCGTGCTGTGGGTGTGCACCACGCCCTTGGGGTTGCCGGTGGTGCCCGAGGT
>JBCNOJ010000279.1:0-7052 GCA_039593925.1 Acidovorax sp. | reverse complement strand
ATCTGCAGCTCGCCGCGTTCCAGCCGGATCAAGTCGGCCAGCGCGTGGGCGGAGGTGACCAGCAGCCGGTCGAACGCACGCTGCGCGGTGTCCAGCGCAGCGCGGTACGAGGCCCAGGCATCCACCAGCACGAACAGCACCAGGGGCAGGCTCAGCCACAACAGCAGGCGCTGGCGCACCGAGCGACCAGCGCGCCGCGCGGGGCCCGCAGCGGGCGCCGGGCCGCGGGCATCGGGGCCGGGTTGCGCCGCCGGGTCGCGTTGGTTATCCACCGGCGTCGCCTGCTTCGCGCGTTTCCTGCAGCAGGTAGCCCAGGCCGCGCAGCGTGGTGATCTGCACCTGGGTGTGGGCCAGCTTCTTGCGCAGGCGGTGCACCACCACCTCGACGGCATCGGGCTGCGTGGGCGGCTCGGCGCCGAAGGCGAGCGCGGTCAGGCGCGCGCGAGTGATGGCGCGGCCGGGCTGCTCCATCAGACCGGCCAGCAAGGCGCTTTCGCGCGGGGTCAGCTCCAGCGCCTGCGTGCCCCAGTAGAAGGCACCTGCGCCGCGGTCCAGGCGCAGGTCGCCGCAGCGCGGCTCGTCCTGCACGCCCGCGCGGCGGGCCAGCGCGCGCAGGCGGGCCTCCAGTTCGTCGGGGTCGAAAGGTTTGGCCAGGTAGTCGTCGGCACCCGCGTTGAGCCCGGCCACGCGGTCACCCACCGCGCCGCGCGCTGTGAGCACCAGCACGGGCAGCGTGAGGCCGCGCCCACGCAGGCGCTGCAGCAGCTGCAGGCCGTCCATGCCGGGCAGGCCCAGGTCCAGCACCACGAGCTCGAACACGTCCTGTTCGAGCAGCTGCATGGCTTCGACGCCGTGCGTGCAGTGCACCACGTGAAAGCCACGCCGCGTGAGCAGCCGCGTGAGCGCGCCGCTGAGGTCGAAGTCGTCCTCGACGACCAGCACCCTCACTCGGGCTCTCCGACCGGCTGAAGGTTTTGCATAGGGTTAGTCCTGACGGTTTTGAAAGGCAATTGAAAGCTCTCTGAAGGCGTATCGAAAGGATACCGCCCCGCACTGCGGCGGCGATTTTTATAGTCGGGGCACCCTTTGCGCAATGCCCGCAATAACGACATAAGGAGCCTCCATGACCGCCATTTCCCTCACACCCAATTCCCTCGTCTGGCGCGGTGCCTTCGCTGCCGCGCTCGCCATGGGCGCAGCCACTGCTGCACAGGCCCAGGAAGCCTGCGCCCACCGTGGCGACCTGGACGCCCAGTTCTGCGACGCCAACCGCGACCTGGTGGCCGACACGCCTACCGACCCCAAGCGCCTGAAGGACCCAAGCACGCTGGTGTTCGCCTTCACGCCGGTCGAAGACCCCGCCATCTACGAAAAGCTGTTCCGTCCCTTCATGGGCCACCTGTCGCAGTGCGTGGGCAAGAAGGTCGTCTTCTTCCCGGTGCAGTCCAACGCCGCGCAGATCGAGGCCATGCGCTCGGGCCGCCTGCACATCGCGGCGTTCTCGCCCGGCCCGGTGAACTTCGCCGTGAACCTCTCGGGCGCCGTGCCGTTCGCCATCCGCGGCAACGAGCAAGGCCCGGTGGGCATGCACCTGAAGATGATCGTGCGCAAGGAAAGCGCCTTCCAGAAGCTGGAAGACCTGAAGGGCAAGCGCATCGCGCACACCTCGCCGTCGTCCAACTCGGGCAACCTGGCGCCGCGCGCCCTGTTCCCCAAGATCGGCCTCACGCCCGACACGGATTACAAGGTGGTCTATTCCGGCAAGCACGACCAGTCCATCCTGGGCGTGAAGACCGGCGACTACGACGCCGCCCCCGTGGCCAGCGACGTGCTGCAGCACATGACGGATCGCGGCGTGGTCAAGGCCGACGACTTCCGCGTGCTCTACACCAGCGAGATGTTCCCGACCGACGCGTATGCCTATGCGTACAACCTGGAGCCCGCGCTGCAGACCAAGATCAAGCAGTGCTTCTACGACTACAAGGTGCCCGCCGAGATGGCCAAGGGCCTGGGCGGCGACCGCTTCCTGCCCATCACCTACAAGAAGGACTGGGAGCTGGTGCGCACCGTAGCCGCGTCGGCGGGCGAGCTGTTCACCCGCGAAGCCTTCGACAAGGCCGCCTCGGGCAAGAAGTAAACGCCCGTCATCCCCCACGGCGGGCCGGTGCTGATGAACGCAGCCCGGCCCGCCGAGCCGTTTCAGGCAGCCCTGCGTCCCTGCACACCGGTGCTGCCATCCTAGGAATTCCATGCACACCTCCGCCACCTCGGGCGCCTTGCAGATCGAGCGCCTGGTCAAGGAATACCGCGCCGGCACGCCGGTGCTGAAGTCCATCGACCTGACCATCGCCAACACGGGGCTGACCAGCATAATCGGGCCTTCGGGCACCGGCAAGTCCACGCTGATCCGCTGCATCAACCGCCTCGTCACGCCCACCTCGGGCCGCATCCTGCTCAACCTGGCGGGCGAGCAGGTCGACATGGCCCAGCTGCAGGGCCGCGCCCTGCGCCGAGCACGCCGCCACATCGGCATGGTGTTCCAGGAATACAACTTGGTCGAGCGCCTGACGGTGATGGAGAACCTGCTCACCGGCCGCCTGGGCTACCTGTCGGCCTGGCGCGCGTGGCGCCGCAAGTTCGAGCCCGAAGACTTTGCCCATGCCTACGAGCTGCTGAACGTGGTGGGCCTGTCGGCCTTCGCCAACCAGCGCGTGGACGCGCTCAGCGGCGGCCAGCGCCAGCGCGTGGGCATCGCCCGGGCGCTGATGCAGCAGCCCTCGGTGCTGCTGGCGGACGAGCCCACCTCGTCGCTGGACCCCAAGACCTCGGTGGAGATCATCCAACTGCTGCGCGACCAGGGCGTGCAGCGCAATATCCCGGTGATGGTCAACATCCACGACGTGGAGCTGGCGCGCAAATATTCCGACCGCATCGTCGGCATGACCGGCGGCCACGTGGTGTACGACGGCCCGCCCGACGGCCTGACCGAAGACCACCTGAACACCATCTACGGCGGCAAGGCATGGCTGGAATGAACACCCCCGCCGCCCCCCGCCCAGGCCCGACCACGGCCTTCCGCTGGAGCTGGGGCCAGAAGGCCCTGTTGCTGGTCGTGCTGGCCTACGGCGCCTGGACGCTGGCCAACCTGGGCGTCTCGTCCGAGCGCCTGGCCGCCGGCTGGGAGCAGGGCGCGCGCTTCATCGGCCGCATGTTTCCGCCTGAAATGGGCAAGATGGACGAGCTGTGGCAGGGCATCAAGGAGACGCTGCAGATCGCCGTGCTGGCCACGGTGATCGGCCTGCTGCTGAGCCTGCCCGTGGGCCTGCTGGCCGCCAGCAACCTGTCGCCCGCGCCGCTGCGCATGGCAGGCCGGGCGCTGATCGCCGTGTGCCGCGCGCTGCACCCCGTGATCAGCGCCATCCTGTTCGTGAAGGCCGTGGGCTTCGGGCCGCTGGCCGGCATTCTGGCGCTGGTGGTGGCGACGGTGGGCTTCGTGGGCAAGCTGTTCGCCGACGCCATCGAGGAAATCTCGCCCAAGCCCATCGAGGCCATGCGCGCCACCGGCGCCTCGTTTGCCAACGTGGTGCTGTTCGGCGTGCTGCCGCAGGTGGCCTCGCGCTTCGTGGGTTTTTCCACCTACCAGCTCGACTCCAACCTGCGCAACTCCACCATGGTGGGCATCGTGGGCGCGGGCGGCATTGGCGGCGCGTTGTTCGCGGCCTTCCTGCGCTATGAATACAGCTTCGTGTTCACCATCCTCGCCACCGTCATCGCGATCATCGTGGTGGGCGAGCTGGTCGTGAACGCCGTCCGAAAGGCCTTGAATGTCTGACGCCGCCACCGCACCCCGCGCCACAGCGCCCGCCGCTCCTGTGCGCTGGGAACGCCACAGCTTTGGCCAGCGCATGCTGCGCTATGCGATCTGGGTCTTTTCCGTCTGGGCCATCGTGCAGGCCGCGCGCACCATCGAGGTCATCCCGGAATTTCTCTACGACGCGCCCGAGCAGATGGGCGACATGCTGCAGCGCATGTGGCCCGTGGACTGGGGTTATTTCGCCGATGGCGTCTATGCCGCGCTCATGGAAACGCTGCACATGGCCACGCTGGGCACGCTGCTGTCGCTGGCCCTGGCGCTGCCGATGGGCGTGATGGTGGCCGGCAACGTCACGCAGAGCCGGGTGCTGAACTTCATCGCCCGCGTGGTGCTGGTGGCCAGCCGGTCCGTCAACTCACTGGTGTGGGCGCTGCTGTTCGTGGCCATCTTCGGGCCCGGGCCGCTGGCGGGCATGCTGGCGATCGCGCTGCGTTCGGTGGGCTTCGTCGGCAAGCTGGTGGGCGAGGCGCTGGAACAGGCGCCGCGCGGCCCCATCGAGGCGCTGCAGGCGGCTGGCGCATCGAAGTTCGCGCAGATCTGGTACGGCTACTGGCCGCACATCAAGCCGGCCTTCTGGTCGGTGGCGCTGCTGCGCTGGGACATCAACGTGCGCGAATCCGGCGTGCTGGGCCTGGTCGGCGCGGGCGGCATCGGCGTGGTGCTGAACACGGCCATCGACCTGTTCCACTGGAACCGCGTGGCGCTGGTGCTGGTGACCATCTTCGCAGTGGTGGCCGTGGCCGAGCTGGTGGTGCTGCAGATTCGCAAGCGCGTGCTCTAGTCCACCGTAGCTGAGCGCATCCCTGCGGTACGCTCAGCGCTTTGCGCCCCCGCCCACCATCGCGATGAACACCGCTGCCCACGACCAATTGCACGCTTTCCAGACTGCCCTGCACGGCCTGGGCCAGTCCAGCCTGCCTGTGCACGCCTTCAGCGAACAGGCCCGCGCGCACGGCGCCTTGCTGGCCGCCCTGCCGCCCCGCTACACCGAGGTGCTGCACAACCTGCTGGACCGGCTCGAATCGAGCGCGCTGTTTTCGGAAGAAAGCTGCTCGTTCAGCCAGAAGGACCTGCTGGACAGCCTGCAGATGTGGGCCGACAAGGCGCGGGGCGTGCTGCAGGCCGCCTGACGGCTTTCCATGCAGCATGCGCTACAACCAACTATTGTTTTGATAGCTATCAGCGCTTGATGGATAAGCGCTGGAGGGCATTTTGGCTTGATTTTCTGCGCTGACGGCGGCTCACGGGGTGCAAGGGAGTTTCTCTAGCGCGCCGCCTGCGTCAGCTTGCACAGTTGCAGCGCCAGCCGCTGCAGTGCCTGCCAACCGTCTTGCGGCCAATCGGGCTGTTTGAGTCCTTTCACGATCCCATCCACCGTGTGGGCCGACTGCAGCAGGCGCGCCAGGGCGGCGTCGCTGGCCTTGGGCAGGATGCGCTCGAACAGGCGCTCCTTGGGGCCCCAGATGCGGTTCTCGCGCAGGGCCATGGGCAGGGGGCGGCCCGCGTTCATGGCGTCCTTCACGCGCTTCAAGGCGCGGATGTCTTCGGCCAGCGCCCAATGCACCAGCACCTCGGCCTCGCCCTCGGCCTGCAGGCCATCGAGCATGCGCTGCACGCGCGCCGTCTGGCCCGCCAGCACCGATTCGGACAGCTTGAACACGTCGTAGCGCGCCACGTTGAGCACGGCGGCCTCAACCTGAGCCTGGGTCAATTCACCCGCTGGGTGCAGCAGCGCGAGTTTCTGGATCTCCTGGTGCGCGGCCAGCAGGTTGCCCTCTACGCGGTCGGCAAAGAACTGCAGCGTGCGCTGCCCTTCCTCGCCACCCACCACGCGCTGGCCCTGTGCGGCCAGGCGCTGGGCGATCCACTGCGGCAACATGCCGCGCTCGATGGGGTCGATCTGGATGGAAGTGCCGCTGCCCTCCAGCGCGGCGAACCAGGCGCCGGTCTTGGTGGCCTTGTCCAGGCGCGGCAGCATCACCAGCGTCAGCGTGCTGTCGTTGCCCCGGGCTGATTCGGCCACCTGCTGCAGGGCCACGCTGCCGTCCTTGCCAGGCTTGCCGGAGGGAATGCGGATCTCGACGATCTGCTTGTCGGCAAACAGGCTCAAGCTGCCACCGGCCGCCAGCACGGCGCTCCAGTCGAAGTGCGCACCCGCCACCGTGTAGCTGCTGCGTTCGGTGTAGCCCTGCGCACGCGCCGTGGTGCGGATGGCGTCGGCCGCTTCTTGCTGCAGCAGCGGCTCGTCGCCGTGCAAAACATAAAGCGGCGACAGGCCCCGTTGGAGGTGCTGAGAGAGTTGGGCCAGGGCGACTTGCATGGGGGCGAAGTTTATCCCTGGCGCACCGGGCAGCACCTTGGAATGCCACCGCGCATTTCGGCAGAAATTTCTATCGATGTGTTCAATCCGTCGGTGCGATTGCACAGCTTTCTGGCTTTCCATTGGCTGGGGCGCCACGCAAAATTTGTCAACGGGCACGTCCAGCAACTCACAAATTCGCCCGATACCGAAGGTGTGCAGGCGTGCCACTCCCACCTCCCCCCCAATCCGGAGACAACCATGGTGAATTACCTCGGCGTAAACAGTGTTCGCCAACTGGTCCAGGCAGTGGGCCTGGCGCCGCTGCTGCGCCAGTTGGTGGCGGCGCTGGAGCAGGACTACCGGCGCTGGGCCGAGTTCGACAAATCCGCTCGCCACGCCATCCACTCGCCCGGCGGCGTGATCGAGCTGATGCCCACCAGCGACGGCACGCTGTATTGCTTCAAGTATGTGAATGGCCACCCCAAGAACACAGCCCAAGGCTTGCTGACCGTGACGGCCTTCGGCGTGCTGGCCGATGTGGACACGGGCTACCCGCTGCTGGTGTCCGAACTCACGCTCACCACCGCGCTGCGCACCGCCGCCATGTCGGTGCTTGCAGCGCGGCACCTGGCGCCCCACCACCGCGATGGCGCGCGCACCATGGCGCTGATCGGCAACGGCGCACAGGCCGAATTCCAGGCGTTGGCCTTCTACCACCTGCTGGGTGTGCGCACCCTGCGGCTGTTTGACACCGACCCCGCGGCCACCGCCAAGCTGCAGCACAACCTGGCGCAACTTGCCCTGCCGGGGCTTGCCACCCACGCGTGCGCCAGCACCCGCGACGCGGTGCGGGGCAGCAGCATCGTGACCACAGTG
>JBCNOJ010000278.1:0-7084 GCA_039593925.1 Acidovorax sp. | reverse complement strand
TGCTGCTGCGCGCCAACTGGTCCGAAGGCTTTGCACTGCCCAGCACGTTCGCCAAGTACGCGCTGGGCGCAGCGCAGTTGGACCCGAACATCTTCCGCCAGACGGAGCTGGGCGCAAAGCTCACCCCCATGGCGGGCCTGGTGCTGGATGTGGCGGCCTACCGGCTGACCTCGTCGGGCGAGATCCGCACCGTGGCGCCGGGCGTGTACGAGAACTACGGTGCCACCCGCCGCAGCGGCGTGGAGGCCAGTGCGTTGTGGGCCGTGTACAAGGATGTGGATGTGAACATCGCCTGGGGCAGCGCCCAGTCGCGCGTCACGCAAAACGGCAACGCCGCGCTCATCGGCAAACAAGTGGCCGGTGTGCCGCGCAACACCACCACCGCCACCGTGGCCTGGCGCCCCGCCAGCCAGTGGGAAGGCACCCTCACCTGGCGCCGCGTGGGCCGCTACGCGGTCAATGCCGACAACAGCGTGTTCTATGGCGGCTACGCCACCTGGGACCTGGGCGTGAACTACGCCGTGCCCGCCAGCCGCTACAAGGTCTACGCCACCGTCACCAACCTGGCGGACAAGGTGTACGCCACGTCGGCATCGGTCATTGGCGGCACGCAGGTGTTTGCACCCGGCGCGCCGCGCACGCTCAAGGTCGGCATCCAGGCCCAGTTCTAAACAGCATTCAATCCACCATGACACCACAACACCACTCCATCGCCCGTACCCTGTGCCTTGCAGCAGCCTTGCTCTGCAGCGCCCCGTTTTCACAGGCCCACAACGTCTGGCTGGAGGCCGACGCCCAGGGCGGCTACACCGTGCAGTTCGGCGGGCACGAAGGCAAGCTCGAAACCTATCCCGCCGAAAAACTGCAGAGCGTGGACGCCTACGACCTGCGCGGCCGCAAGATCGCGGTGCGCACCGAGCCCCGCCCCGGCGGCCTGCGCGTGGTGCCCGAGCGCCAGGCCGCGCTGCTGGCAGCGCATTTCGACAACGGCTTTTTCAGCAAAGTGGGCGATGGGCCCATGGTGAACAAGCCGATGAACGACAACCCTGGCGCCACCAGCGGCGTGCACGCGGTCAAGTTCCACAAGACCTTCATCCAGTGGGGCGTGATCGCCAAGAAGGTGCTGGGCCAGACCTTCGAGATCGTGGCGCTGTCGCACCGCACGCCCCACGCGGGCGATGCCGTGCAGTTCCAGGTGCTGCTGCACGGCCAGCCCATCGAGGGCGTGCGCGTGTCGCTGGGCGAAAAGGGCGCAGCCCAGACCACCGATGCACAAGGCCTGGTCACCGTGCGCGCGGCGGCCGGCAGCAACCAGTTGCTGGCCATCCTGCGCCAGCCGGTGGTGGGGGATGCCCGCACCACCAGCCAGAGCTATGAATACCTGCTGGCGTTTCCGGCGCATTGAGCCAATGCCTGGCTTTACTAGCAGCCTTGTTCCACAATCTCTGTGATGGGCTTCGTTCTGCGACGGCCAATGTGGATTCTGACGAAAATGGCTGCCAGCGACCTACCCACAAGCGCCAGCAGCTATTGATTTCGAAGCAAACCCTGCGCCGCCTGCAGAGTGGCAAACCGCCGCTGGCACGCTGGAGACAGCCCTGTCGCGCAGCGGACATCACACTGCCAGCACCATGACTGCAGCACCCACCCCCGCCCACCTTCGTTCCACCACCCTCATCGACAGCGATACCCCTGCCGTGCAGGCCTTTGCCGCCGACCACGCGCGTGGCGCCACTGACCGCGAACGCGCCGTGGCGCTGTACCTGGCGGTGCGCGATGGCTTTCGCTACGACCCGTACCGCATCGACCTCTCGCCCCACGGCATGACGGCCAGCACCGTGCTGGCCAACGGCTACGGCTGGTGCGTGCCCAAGGCCGCGCTGCTGACAGCGGTGTGCCGCGCAGCGGGCATCCCGGCGCGCATGGGTTTTGCCGATGTGCGCAACCACCTCAGCACCGAGCGCATGCGCGAAACCATGAAGACCGACCTCTTCATCTGGCACGGCTACACCGACATCTGGCTGGATGGCGCCTGGCGAAAGGCCACGCCCGCCTTCAACATCGAACTGTGTGAGCGCTTTGGACTGCTGCCGCTGGAGTTCGACGGCGAGAACGATTCCATCTACCACCCGTTCGACAAATCCGGCGCACGCCACATGGAATACGTGCGGCAACGCGGCGCGTTCGACGACCTGCCGCTGGGCCAGATCGTGGCGGACTTTCGCACCGTGTACCGGGGCTGGCTGCCCGAGGACGGAGCCACACACAGCAGCCTGCAGGACGCCAGCTTTGCGCAGGATGTGGAAAAGGAGACCCGCGCATGAGCGGCCAGGTCGAGATCCCCCCAGGCTTTGCCACACTGCAGTCTGGCGGCCCTTTCATCCAGCACAACGGCCCGCTGTATCTGCGCCACGAAGGCACCGTGGTGCAGTTCGGCTTTCGCGTGGAGCCCCGGCATGTGAACCCCATGAACAACCTGCACGGCGGCATGATGGCCAGCTTTTGCGACATGCTGCTGCCGCTGTCGGTGCACCGCAAGAGCGATCAGGTGGCCGACCGTTTTCTGCCCACCATCAGCCTGCAGATCGACTACCTGGCGCCCGCCCCGCTGGGCGCCTGGGTGCAGGGAGAGGCCGAGCCGCTGCGCGTCACGCGGTCGCTGGTGTTTGCGCAAGGGCTGGTCACCGCCGATGGCGTGCCATGCGCGCGGGTGAGTGGGGTTTTCAAGATCGGGCCGGCATCTGCCCCCGGCGCGGTGGAATAAAGGCTGGCGTCAGCATCGCTCAGTGATAATGGCCCACAGCCCCGCGCCAGGCCGCTTCGCAAGCGGGCTAGCCGGCCCCTCCCGCCCACTGCCATCCGCAACATGACATCCAAGCTTTCTGCGCTGCGTGTTGTCTCCGCTGTGGCCGCTTTTGCTGCTGCCGCAGTCCTGGGCATGGCCACGGCGGCATTCAGCGCGCAGGATGCGGCTGCCAAATGGTTCACGCTGACGGGAGACCGCGACGACACCAGCAAGAACCTCATCGAGATCCTGCCCGAGCCCGTGGGCATGGACCAGCGTGTACTGCTGGACTTGCGCGTGTCGCGCGACCAGATGCGCACCTCGTTCCGGGGCAAGACTTACCGCTCTTACTACGCCAAGGTGGTGGTGGACTGCACCGCGCGGCGGGCGTGGTACCTGCAGCTGACTTATTACGCCCTTCCCCTGTGGGTCGGCGCAGTCACGGCGCAGGAGCGCTACGTTGAGGGCGAGGCCGAGGTGCTGTTCAGAGACATGTCCACCGAATGGTCGCAGCGCGTGGTCACTGCCGCATGCCGGGTGCGCAAGCTCTGACCCCTGCACCTCAAAAATACGAGCAAAATTGGCCGCTAGCGCTTATCCCATAAGCGCCAGCAGCTATCATTATTGAAGAATCGCGCAGGGCACTTGCTCAGTCCACGCTGGCGCCGGACTCCTTCACCACCTTGCCCCACTTCACGCTTTCGGCCTGGATGAAAGCGGCGAACTGCTCAGGCGTTTCGCCATAGGTTTCGGCGCCCTGCTCGTTGATCTTTTTCTTCACCTCGGCCTGGTTCAGTACCTTCACGATGGCCTTGTTGAGCTGTGCCACGATGGGCGCGGGCGTGTTGGCCGGTGCAAACATGCCGAACCACGATGTCGCCTCATATCCGGGCACGCCTGCCTCGGCGATGGTGGGCACATTGGGCAGCTCGGGCGAGCGCTTGGCGGTGGTCACGGCCAGGGGCACCAGCTTGCCGCTGCGCACATGTTGGATGGCCGAGGGCATGTTGTCGAACATGATGCCGATCTGGTTGCCCAGGAGGTCGGTCACCGCCGGGGCGCTGCCCTTGTAGGGCACGTGCTGCATGTCCACCTTGGCCAGGCTCTTGAACAGCTCGCCCGACAGGTGGATAGAGCTGCCATTGCCCGACGAGCCGAAGTTGACCTTGCCAGGGTTGGCCTTGGCATAGGCAATGAGCTCCGGCACCGTCTTGAAGGGCTGTGCGGGGTTGGCCACCAACAGGTTGGGCACGTTGGCCACGCGCGTCAGCGGCGCAAAGTCCTTCACCGGGTCAAAAGGCATCTTCTTGTACAGGGCCGCATTGATGGCATGCGTGCCCACCGTGCCCATGAACAGCGTGTAGCCATCGGCCGCCGCCTTGGCAGCCGCTTGACCGCCGATGTTGCCGCCTGCACCGGCGCGGTTGTCCACCACCACCGACTGGCCCAGTTCCACCGTCAGCGCCTGGCCGATGATGCGGGCCAGGATGTCGGTAGTGCCGCCTGCCGCGAAGGGCACGATGATGGTGATGGGCTTGGAGGGGAATGCCTGTGCCATGGCTGCGTTGCTGGACATCAAGCCTGCGCCCAGTACGGCGGCAGAGGCGATGGCGCCGAGGGCGAAGCGGCGGCGGGTAGACGTGTTGATCGGGTACATGGGGCTTGTCTCCTTCAGGATGGCGGTTAAAAAGAAATTGCAGTGGCGCGCCAGAAGCTGGCCGTACCATGGCCTCAACCGGGCGCGGGCGCCTGGGCGAGAACATCGGTGGATGCCCCGGTCAGGGGGCGGTCAAAGAAGTCGTCAGTTCAAGTGCTAGACCGGCGCCACTCCCAGCGTGGTGCCGCCGCACACGTACAACACCTGCCCGGTCACAAAACCGTTGTCGGGCGAGAGAAAAAACAGCGCCGCGCGCGCCACGTCGTCGGGCGTGCCCATGCGGCCCACGGCGATGCTGTTCAAGATGCGCTGCGTCTGCGGCGCTCCTTCGGGGTTGCTTTGGCGGAAGAGTTCTGTGGCAATCGGCCCTGGGCCAATCGCGTTGACGGTGATGCCGTCGCGGCCCAGTTCCATGGCCAGCGTGCGCGTCATGCCGATCATTCCGGCCTTGGTGGCCGAATACACGATGCGATCGCCCTTGCCCAAAGCGGCGCGGGACGACATGTTGACGATGCGGCCCTGGCCGCAGGCGCGCAGCGTGGGCAAAAAGGCTTGCACGAGCAGCATGGGGGCCCGCAGGTGCAGGCCCACTACGTCGTCGAGCTGCGCGGTGGTGGCGGTGTCGATGGTGCCGGGGCGCGTGGCGCCCGCGTTGTTCACCAGCGCCGTCACGTTGTGCTTGGCAGCGATCTCGTCCGCACGTTCGCGGGTCGATGCCTCATCGGTCAGGTCGCCCTGGTACGAGGTGAGTTGCGGGTGGCTCCAGGTGGGCAGCACGTAGTCCAGGTTGACCACGGCGTGGCCCTGGGCCAGAACGGCCTCGGCAATCGCGCGGCCGATGCCATTGCTGGCGCCGGTGATGACGGTGACCGGTGTCGGGTTGCGCTCGATTGCGGTCACACGCGCTCCAGGATGATGGCAATGCCCTGCCCCACGCCGATGCACATGGTGCACAGGGCGTACTGGCCAGCGTGTTCGTGCAGGCGGTTGACGGCGGTGGTGACGAGGCGCGCGCCGCTGGCGCCGAGCGGATGACCCAGCGCGATGGCGCCGCCCCAGGCGTTCACGCGGGCATCGTCGTCCTTGATGCCCAGCGCGCGCAGCACGGCCAGGCCTTGCGCGGCAAAGGCTTCGTTGAGTTCGATCACGTCCATGTGGTCGATGGTCAGGCCCGTCTGGGCCAGCACCTTCTGCGTGGCGGGCGTGGGGCCAAAGCCCATGATGCGCGGCGCCACACCGGCCACGGCCATGCCCACCACGCGGGCGCGGGGCTTGAGGCCGTACTTGGCAGCGTTGGCTTCATCAGCCAGCAGCAGCGCGCAGGCGCCGTCATTCACACCCGATGCGTTACCCGCCGTCACCGTGCCATCGGGCCGCACCACGCCCTTGAGCTTGGCCAGCGCTTCGATGCTGGTCTCGCGCGGGTGTTCGTCCTGGCTGACGACGATGGCGTCGCCCTTCTTTTGCGGGATGTGCACGGGCACGATCTCGCGCGCGAGGTGCCCAGCCTTGATGGCGGCCACAGCGTTGAGCTGGCTGCGCAGGGCCATCTGGTCCTGGGCTTCTCGCTCGATCTTGAAGTCCGTCGCCACGTTCTCGGCGGTTTCGGGCATGGAGTCCACGCCGTACTTTTCCTTCATCAGCTTGTTGATGAAGCGCCAGCCGATGGTCGTGTCGTACACCGCGTTGTTGCGGCTGAAGGCCGACTCGGCCTTGGGCATGACGAAGGGCGCGCGGCTCATGCTTTCCACACCGCCTGCGATCATCAGGCCTGCCTCGCCCGCCTTGATGGCGCGCGCTGCAGTGCCCACCGCATCCAGGCCCGAACCGCACAGGCGGTTGATGGTGGCGCCCGCCACGTCGATGGGCAGGCCCGCCAGCAGGCTGCTCATGTGGGCCACGTTGCGGTTGTCTTCACCGGCCTGGTTGGCGCAACCGTAGAGCACGTCGGTCACGGCCGCCCAGTCCACGCCGGGGTTGCGGTCGATCAGCGCCTTGATGGGGATGGCGCCCAGGTCGTCGGTGCGCACGCTGGACAGGGCACCGCCGTAGCGGCCGAAGGGGGTGCGGATGGCGTCGCAGATGAAGGCTTGGCGTTGTTGGCTCATGGTTTTGTCTCCTCGTTTCTAGGGGTTGAGTTCAGGCGGCTGCACGGATGGGCAAGCCCACCAGTTGCTCCAGCTCAGCGTGCGACAGTCCGGGCACGGCGTCGATGAGCTGCAGCCCGGTGGGCGTGCAGGCCAGTGTGCACAGATCGGTGTAGATGCGCTTCACGCACGCGACACCGGTGAGCGGGTAGCTGCATTGCGTGACGATCTTGCTGGCGCCCTGCTTGGTCAGCAGGTCCATCATCACCCAGGTCTGCTTGGCGCCGATGGCCAGGTCCATCGCGCCGCCCACGGCGGGAATGGCGCCGGGCTCGCCCGTGCTCCAGTTGGCCAGGTCGCCGTTCTCTGCCACCTGGAATGCGCCGAGCACACAGATGTCGAGGTGACCGCCGCGCATCATTGCAAAGCTGTCGGCATGGTGGAAGAAGCTGCCGCCTGCCAGCAAGGTGACGGGCTGCTTGCCGGCATTGGTGAGGTCATAGTCTTCCTCACCAGCGGCCGGCGCCGGGCCCATGCCCAGGATGCCGGTTTCCG
>JBCNOJ010000277.1:0-7125 GCA_039593925.1 Acidovorax sp. | reverse complement strand
GCTACCAATGAGCGAGGTCTGGACCTGGTCGATCAGGTGGGACGAAGCCCACGCTGCGCAGGTGCTCCCGTTGAACGTAAAGAATTTCATGAAAACCGGCGCACCCGATGCGCTGGGGTACATGATGAACCTCGGGTTTCAAAACGGGGTGCCGGTGTACATGGTGCAAGGCATGTTCTGCGGCACGCGCGATGCGGGGCTTGCCGCCATCGCACCGTTGCTTGCGATTCCCAGCGCGCAATTGCTGGTCGACAAAACCGGCACCTACCCTGACATGAACGTGTGGCTGGAAGACCACCCCTACACGCTACCCGACAACCTGCCGGACGGCGTAGCCGAGACCAAAGCCAGCGGCTACATCAGTGCCCCGCTCACGCCGGAGGACTGGCAGCGCATCATCAGTTTCTTCAAGACGTCGCCCAACACGTACTCGCTGGCCTACCTGGAGCCCTATGGCGGCGCCATCAACCGGTATCCCGTTCAGGACAGCGCGTTCATCCACCGCGACGTGGATGCCGACCTTGTGGTGGATGTGTTCTGGACCAATGCCGAAGAGCGCGCTCAGATGGAAGCCTGGCTGGTGCAATTCATGTCGCAGTTCGGTGGCTTCATGAACGGACACGTGTACCAGAACTACCCCGACGCCAGCCTGAAGGACTTCGCGAGCGCCTACTGGGGCCCAGCGTACCCGCGCCTGCAGCAGATCAAGGCAAAGTACGACCCCACCAATTTCTTTCACTTCCAGCAGAGCATCTCGCTGCCTGGGGCGTAGCAGCAAGCTGGCGCCTGCCCAACGCACCCATGCCGGGCGCGCGCCAAGTTCCAATCAGGTGCTGACCGCCTGCGCGTAATGCAGGCGGCCCTTGCCTGCGCGCTTGGCGTCGTACATGGCCTGGTCGGCGCGGCTCATGAGATCGTCGATGTCGATCTTGAAGGGCGGGTTGAGGGCGACACCAATGCTGGCGCCGATGTGCAGGTCGCGTCCCTCCACGGTCATGGGCTGCTGCAGTGCGTCAATGATGCGCTGGCCGATGGTGTCCGTCACTTCGCGCGAGACCTCGCGGTCCAGCATGACCAGGAATTCATCCCCACCCAGACGCGCCAACGTGTCCCCGGCGCGCACCGTGCTGGCGATGCGCTGAGCCACGATGCGCAGCACCTCGTCACCCGCCCGGTGGCCTTCCGTGTCGTTCACCGTTTTGAACCCGTCAAGGTCGATGAAAAGCAGCGCCACCGCACCCGCGCTGTGCTGCGCCTGCGCAAGTGACTTCTCCAGCCGGCTTTGAAATGCGGCCCTGTTGAGCAGACCGGTGAGGGAATCGTGGTTGGCCAGGTAATGCTGCTGGCGTGCGATCTGGATCTTGGCGGAAACGTCTTGCACCAGGGCCATGATGGAGGTGACCTGGCCCTCTGCGTTGGTCAGCGCCGAATTGAACCATTCACAGTGCACCTCGCTGCCGTCCTCGCGCACAAAACAGGTCTCTGCCCGGTTTTGCGACTCCTCACCCGACTGCAGCCGCGCAAGCGCTTGCGAGAGGCTGTCATCGTCTGGCGCCAGCGCCAGCAGCTCTGTCAGCAAGCGCCCCTCCAGCCCCGCCACATGCAGCCAACCCATCAACTGCACGGCACGCTGGGAGCAGTGCAGCAACTGCAGCTTGTGGTCCATCTCCACCACGGCGAGCGGGCTGTTCTCCATGTGCGAAGACAGCCGCTGGTTGGCCGCGCGCAGCGCATTCATCGTGACCTGCAGCTCATGCACATCGAGCGCCGTGGTGATGAATCCGTCAATCTCGCCCTGGGCGTTGTGCCAGGGCGTCAGGCAGATGGTGCGCCATTCGTCCATGCCATAAGGGGTGCGCAACAAGCGCTGGTACTGCACCCGCTCGCCCCCCAGCACGCGCTCCACAAAGGGCTTGAACCGCTCACATTCCTGCTCGCCGTACACCTCGACCAAGGTCTTGCCCACAAGCTGCGCTGGCTCCATGCCGAACCACCGGGAGTATTCCTCGTTCACGTAGATCATCACCAGGCTGCGGTCGAGCACCGCCATGGTGGCACCAGAACTGCGGGAAATCAGGTCCAGCAACTCGTCCTTGGACCAAGCCGACTGCCGGGGGCGCGGCGATGAGGGCGGCAACTGCGGCTCGTCTTGCGTCATGCGGTAAATGCCCCGTGGGGATGGTCCATCTGCGAAAAGGCAGCGCGCTTGTCCGGGCGGGTACGGGCAGAACGTGGCGCTGCTGAAGGTAACAGTGTGGCAAAAAGCCAGCTTATCACCATCGCTCCAGCAGCACAGCGGCAGGCCAACCCGGTGGATACCGAACAAACCCGAAGTTGCAGCCACCCGTGGGTTGCACTGACCATACGCCGGACGAAGCCAAACCGGCAAGCTTGGGGGATCGGGCTTACCCCGGCCTTGCAATGCTGCGCCGCGCAGCACCAAGGGGTCAGCAAACTAGCATGCTGAGGCCGCTCATGGGCCAATGGACAGTCGAGTCAGAAGTGTCAGTGACTTCAGTAACGTCAGTCGGCCCACTGAACCCATCCCGTCCAGGCCGTCACCAGCACGATGACACCAAAAACGATGCGGTAGTAGGCAAACGGCACAAAGCTGTGGGTGCTGATGTAGCGCAACAGCCAGCGCACGCACAGCCAGGCGCTGAAGAAGGAGAACACCAGGCCGACGGCAAACATCGGCACATCGGCCATCGACAGCAGCGCACGCTCTTTGTAGAGGCTATAGACGCCCGCACCAATCAGCGTGGGCATGGCCAGGAAGAACGAATAGTCGGTGGCGGCCTTGCGCGACAGGCCCAGCAGCATGCCGCCGATGATGGTAGCGCCGCTGCGGCTGGTGCCCGGAACCATCGCCAGGCATTGCACCAGGCCGACCTTGAGCGCGTCCAGCGGTGTCATGTCGTCCACCGACTGGATGCGCACGGCAGAGGGCGACCTGCGCTCTGCCCACAGGATGATGAAGCCGCCGATGATGAAGGTGCTGGCCACCACCACCGGCGTGAACAGATGGGCCTTGATGGCTTTGCCGAACAACAGCCCCAGCACAACGGCGGGCAAGAAACCGATAAACACGTTGAGGGCGAACCGCTGCGCCTGGCGCTCGGTGGGCAGTGCCACCAGGGTGGCGCGGATCTTCTGCCAGTACACCAGGATGACGGCGAAGATCGCACCGGTCTGAATGGCGATGTCGAACACCTTGGCCTTGGCGTCGTCGAACCCCAAGAGCGAGCCGGCCAGGATCAGGTGCCCGGTGGATGAAATGGGCAGGAACTCGGTGAGGCCCTCGACCACCCCCATGATGGCGGCCTTGACCAGCAGTACAGCGTCCACGCACGCTCCTTGAAAATATGAACAAAATCAGCCTCTAGCGCTTATTGGACAAGCGCCAGCAGCTATCAAAACAGGAGTATATGCGAATCGGCAACTCCAACCCCATGCCTGCGAGGCGGGGCAGCCCCCATCAACGCACTCAGGTCTGCTGTAGCCATGGCGCCTGCCAGCCGCCGCCCAGGGCCTGCACCAGCGTCACCACGGCCAGTTGGCGGTTCACCTGCAATTGCAACAGCGCGCGCTGCGCCGACAAGGCAGACGCCTGTGCGGTCACCACGTCCGTGTAGCTCACCTGCCCCTCGCGGTAGCGGTTGAGCAGTTGCTGCAAGGTGCGCTCCGCGGCAGAGACGGCTTCGCGCCGCAGCGGCTCCTGCGCGCGCAGGGTGTTCAGCATGGTGAGCTGGTCCTCCACGCTCTGGAATGCCGTGAGCACCGTTTGCCGGTATACCGCCACGCGGGCATCGCGAGCGGCCTCGGCCTCGTCCACCCGCGCCGCAGTGGCGCCCGCGTTGAACAAGGTCTGCGCCACCGAAAGACCCAACGACCACACCGTGGTGGACGCGCGGAACAGGTCCGCCACGCTGCTGCCACCCGTACCCAACGATGCGCCCAGGCTCAGGCTGGGGAAGTAAGCCGCCCGCTGGATGCCGATCTGCGCATTGGCCGATGCCACAGCACGTTCTGCCGAAGCGATGTCGGGCCTGCGCTGCAGCAGGGTGGACGGGACGCCGACCGGAACATCGGGCACCGTCGCCACCCAGGCGGAAGCAGGCAGGGAAAAATCGGCCGGCGCCCTGCCCGTCAGCACGGCAATAGCGTGCTCGTACCGTGTGCGGTTTTGCACCACGGTGGCTTGATCCGCGCGTGCATTGGCCAGTTGGGTCTGCGCCTGCAGCACGTCAGTCTGCGCCACCACGCCAGCAGCGTAGCGGTTGCGCGCGATCTGCAGGCTGCGTTCGTAGCCCTCCACCGTGGCGCGCAGCAACTCGATTTCGGCATCGGCCTCGCGCAACTGGAAATACGCGGACGCCAGAGTACCCACCGCCGACAGCCGCGCTGACGCCAAGTCCGCCTCGCTGGCCTGAACCGCTGCCTGCGCGCTGTTCACACCGCTTTGCAGCCGGCCCCACAGGTCGGGCGCCCAATCCACGCCCAGGCTGGCCTGCGTGGTGGTGCCAGAACGCGCTGCTCCCTCGCCCCCTGTGCGCGTCGCCCCACCCGACAGGCTGACCGAGGGAAACAAACCGGCACGCTGCTGTCGCACTACGGCCTCGGCCTGCGCGTACGCAGCCACTGCGGCGGCGATGTTCTGGTTGGACAGCTGCACCTCTTGCGCCAGCTGGTTCAGCTGCGCGTCGCCAAACAGCTCCCACCAGGGGCCCCGGTCCGTGGCATCCGCCGGAACAGCGGGCGCCCAGGTCGCGCCCGCCTCCTTGAACGCAGCGGGCACAGGCATTTCGGGCGCTTGGTAGGTCGGCGTGACGGAACACGCGCCCAGCACGGCCAGCGCCAGCGCCGTGAAGGCCCAGCGGACGGTGGCGAAGGCCTTGGCACCCGCCGTGCCATCGGTGGAACGGCAGACCGTGCGAAGGAGATAAAGGTGGTGTGTCTGGGTCATCGCATCAGGCGGCCGCGCCGGGTGGGCCGGCACGGCTCAGGTGTTGTTCATTGGGAGCAGGCTTGCGCAGTTTGTCCAGCAGCACATAAACCACCGGGGTGGTGAGCAGGGTCAACAGCTGGCTGGCGATAAGGCCGCCGATGATCGCGACACCCAAGGGCTGCCGCAGCTCTGAGCCCTGGCCGAAGCCAATGGCCAGCGGCAGCGCCCCCAGGGCCGCGGCCATGGTGGTCATCAGGATCGGGCGAAACCGCAGCATGCAGGCCTCGCGCACGGCCTCCAGCGCCGTCAGCCCGCGCGCACGCTCGGCCTCCAGCGCAAAGTCGATGATCATGATGGCGTTCTTCTTGACGATGCCGATGAGCAAGAACACGCCGATGAGCGCGATGATGGTGAACTGCATGTTGAACAGCAGCAGCGCCAGCACAGCCCCCACACCGGCCGAAGGCAGGGTGGTGAGTACGGTGATCGGGTGGATCAAACTTTCGTACAGTACACCCAGCACGATGTAGATCACCACAATGGCCGCGATGATCAGGAACACCTGTTGTCCCTGCGACTCCTGGGCGCTTAGCGCCGTGCCCTGGAAACTGCCGCGCACGTTGGTGGGCATAGCGATGTCGGCCTGGGCCTGCTCGATGACCTGGCGCGCCTGCTCCAGCGAGGTGCCCGGATCGATGTTGAACGAGATGGTCGTGGCCAGCTCGCCGTCCTGGTGGCTGATGGAGGTGGGCGATGCCTGCTCACGCACCCGTGCGATCGCACTGAGCGGCACCATGGTGGCGGCATTGGTGCTGATGACCTGCCCGGTGGATGCGCCGCGCTGCCCTGGGTTGGCCGCACTGCCGGTAGCACCTGTGGGGTTGGCCGCCACGTAGATGTCCTTGAGCGCGGGTGGCCCGCGCGTGAACTCGGGCCCCCATTCCATGATGACCGCGTACTGGTTGAGATCACCATAGATCGTGGCCACCGAGCGCTGACCAAAGGCGTTGTACAACGCGCTGTTGATGGCCGCCGAGCTGATGCCCAGGCGCGAGGCGCTGGCGCGATCCACCTCGACATAGGTCTCCACGCCGTTCTCGGCCTGGTCGGTGTCCACGTCCTTGAGCAGGGGCTCGTCCTTCAGGCGATCAGACAGGCGTGTGGCCCATTGCTTGAGGTCCGCCAGGTTGTCGCTTTTGAGCGTGTACTGGTAGGTCGAGTTGCTGGAGCGCCCGCCCATGCGCAGGTCCTGCACGGGGTTCAGGAACACGCGCAGACCCGTAATCTGGTTGAGCTGCGGCCGCAGGCGCGCAATCACGGCGGGGGTGCTGTCGGTGCGCTCCTTGAGCGGCTTGAGGTTCACGAACATGAAGCCGCCCCCGGCGCGGCTGCCGCCCGAAAAGCCGACCACCGTGTCCACCGCCGGGTCTTTGCGGATGATTTCCACCGCCTGCTTGAGCTTGCGCGCCAGCGCATCCGAAGAAATGCTCTGGTCGGCACGCAGCCCGGCATTGAGCTGGCCGTTGTCCTGCTCGGGGAAGTACCCCTTGGGAATCTTGGCAAACAGGTACACGTTCAGGCCGATCACACCCAGCAGGATCAGCACCACCAGCACCTTGCTGGCCAGCGCCCAATCCAGGCTGCGCTCGTAGCCGCGCAGCACCCCCTGGTAGCCCCGCTCTGCCCAGCGCGCCAGTCGCGAAGGCGGTTTGTCGTTGGCCGGGTCGTGCGCACGCAACAGCCACGCGCACATCATGGGCGTGGTGGTGAGCGAGATCACCAGCGAGATCATCACCGCCACCGACAGCGTGATTGCGAACTCGCGGAACAGGCGACCCACCTGCCCGTCCATGAACAGCAGCGGGATGAACACTGCCACCAGCGAGAGGCTGATGGACAGCACCGTGAAGCCCACCTCCCGAGCACCCTGCAGTGCCGCCTGCATGCGGTCCATGCCGGCCTCGATGTGGCGCATGGTGTTCTCCAGCACCACGATCGCATCGTCCACCACAAAACCCGTCGCCACCGTGAGCGCCATGAGGCTCAGGTTGTTGAGGCTGAAGCCCAGGAAATACATCACGCCAAACGTGCCGAGGAGCGACACCACCGTGGCCACGGCCGGAATCACCGTGGCCCGCGCCTTACGCAGGAACAGCCCCACCACCAGCACCACGAGC
>JBCNOJ010000276.1:0-7125 GCA_039593925.1 Acidovorax sp. | reverse complement strand
GCTTTGCGTTCGCTCAGTGAACGGCTAGGAACTGGGGATCAGTACCTCTGCATGCTGCAGCTGTGCGGCTGCTGCGCTTTCGCCGCAGGAATCTGCCGCACCACGCGAAAACCGTAGCCCGAGCCTTCCACGTCGAACTTCACGCCGGGCGCGCCCTTCTTGTCCATCACCCCCACCACCAGCGTCTGTTGAAACTGGTGGTCGGCCGCGCGCATGCCGCCAGCCTGCCCAAAGAGTTGCACATTGGCGCTTTCGAGCTGGCGGGCGATGGCCACCACATCCGTGCTCCCCGCACGCTCGATGGACTGCGCGAGCGCCTCCACCATGAGCTGCATGCGCATGTGCACGTAGTCGTCCTGCGGCTTGGGGAAGCGGGTGCGGAACGACTGGTAGAACGCCTCGCTTTGCGGCCCCGGCACGTTGGGCAACCAGTCGGCCACCGCCACCACCTTGCCCACGCCCGCGTCGCCGATCGCCGCCGGCGCCCCCAGCGCGTTGCCGTAGAAGGTGTAGAAACTGCCTTCATAACCCACCTCGCGCGCGGCCTTCACCAGCAGCGTGAGGTCATTGCCCCAGTTGCCCGTGACCACGGCCTGCGCCCCGCTGGACTTGATCTTGACGGCATACGGCGCGAAGTCCTTCACGCGGCCGATGGGGTGCAGCTCTTCGCCCACCACAGTCACATCCGGGCGCTGCGCTGCCAGCTGCTTTTTGGCCTCGCGCAGCACGGCCTGGCCAAAGCTGTAGTCTTGGCCGATGAGGTACACGTTCTTGATGGCCTTGTCCTCGCGCATCACCTCCATAAGGGCCGCCATGCGCATGTCGGCATGTGCATCGAAGCGAAAGTGCCAGAAGCTGCACTTCTCGTTGGTGAGGATCGGGTCCACCGCCGAGTAATTCAGAAAGATCACGCGCTTGTTGGGCTCGCGCTCGTTGTGTTTGTTGATGGCCTCGATCAGCACGGCCGCCGTGGCCGACGAATTCCCCTGCAGCACCACCTGCGCGCCATCGTCGATGGCGGCGCGCAGCGCCGACAACGCCTCTTCGTTCTGGCCCTTGCTGTCGTAGCGCTCCAGCGCCAGCAGACGGGGGCCGCCCGCTGCGGGTGGCAGTTGCACACCGCCACGCGCATTGACGCGCTCCATCGCCCAATAGATATTGCGGTACACGGCCTCGCCGGTGTTGGCAAACGCGCCCGACAGGCTTTCGATGAGCGCCATCTTCACAGGCCGTGCCTGGGGCACAGGCGCCGTTGTTGCACTGCCCTGAGCCCACACCATGGACGGCGCAACCAGCGCTGCAACCGCAGCGACGGCAGCCGCCAAAACGGATTGACGTAATGCCGTTGCGCCTGTTTTCAAGCCCGCTGCGCGCAATTTATTCATGCCTTTTTTCCCTTGAAATGCCGCGTGGCCGCACACACCTCTCTGGCATGCGGCGACCACGTTGAGAGCCGCGCAGTTTATAGGAGTTACCCATGATCTTCGCCCCCGTGATCCGCCGCGCCGCCTACGCCCAATCCCCCCGTTCTGCCGATCTCGCCCTGCAGCGTTTTCTGATGGGTGCCTTGGCAGAGCCCACCCCCCGCTCGGCGGGCTGCGCCGTGACCCAGGACGAAAAGTCCACCACCCTTCAACTGGATGTACCGGGCCTGGCACGCGATCAGCTGCAGATCAGCATCGAAGGCAATGTGGTGCGTTTGCAGAGCGTGGAAGGCGCCCCCCGCCAGGTTCAGCGCGCCTGGGAACTGGCCGCAGACATCGACGCAGCCAACAGCAGCGCAAAGTTGGAAAACGGCGTGCTGACGTTGACCCTGGCCAAGGTAGAACCTGCCAGCAAGGCCACCACGCTCTCCATTCAGTAACCTCAGGCGCCGGCTCGGCAGGCGCAATGCCTGCCACGGAAACCTGTAGAAAGGCCTGCGGCTTCGGTGCCGCAGGCCTTTTGTTTTTCAGGCGAAGGCGCCAAGGCAGGTGAGAACGGGATCAATGCTGAAGCGCTCCGCGCGTGCGGTACTCGCTGGGGCTGCATCCTGTGTGCGCGCGGAAGGCGCGGCTGAAATGCGCGCTGCTGCTGAAGCCCCAGGACAGCGCAATGTCGGTGACAGAGCGCTGCGCGTGCGCCGGGTGCCGCAAGTCACGCAGGCAGGCTTCCAGCCTGCGGCGCTGGATCATGGCGGCCAAGGTCTCCTCGCCATCGGCCAGCGCGTTGTAGAGGTGCCGCTTGCTGCAATTGAGCGCCTGTGCCATGCGGTCGATCGTGAGATCGGGGTCACCCAGGTGCCTATCGACGTATTGCAGGATGCGGTCCTTGAGCGCCTCACGCTGCGACAGCGCACTGTGCTGGCCATTGCGCTCCAGCAATGACAATTGCACCAGGTTCGTGATCACGTCGGCCACCCCGTCGGCGGCGGCATGCGACATGGTGGGCAGCTCTGTGAATGCCGCGCGCATGGTGTCCCACGCCAGGCGCGACACGCCCGATGTGCCCGAAAAGCGCTGCACCATCAGGTCATCCAGCTTGAGCTTGCGCTCAGGCAACTGCTCCTTGGGGATCATCAAAACCATCTGGCGCACCGCGTCGGGGTTGCTCACCGCGTAGGCGCGGGTGGTGTCGTACACGCTCCACTCGCCCGGCGACAGCCAGACCTCGCGGCCGTTTTGCTCAAAGCAGGCACGGCCTTCCAACTGCGCCACGATCTTGATGTAGGCCCGGTCACTGCCGCGGATCAGGCTGGGCGTGCGCACCACGCGGTGGCGGCTCACGCTGAGCTGGCACAGCGCCACATAGCCCGCCTGGCCCGAGGTGATGTGGCCGTTGAAAGCTTCATCGCCGAACGCATCCGACTCCAGCCCCCCGATCAGGCGCCACACGGCATCGCCCCACAGGTGCAGGCGGTCTCGGGGTGCCACGGTGTCGGTCGATACCTCGGTCATCACATGGGCCATGGTGTCTCCTTTGCGGTTGGTTGCGCGCGCCCCGCGGGCCGCACAGACAGGCCAGGCTGGCAGGTCTGATGGTTATGCGGCTGAATTATCGGCCCGGGCGTTATCCCATGCCACACGGGGAAATCCGGGTAAACCCGCTGCCCCCTGCACGCTGAGGCAAGCGTTTTGTGCACGCTCAGCGCAGCGCAGTCCGCACGCGTTTCCTACGATCGGTCCAGAGCCTGCACCACGCGGGCCACCCATTCGAGGAGACATCAGATGACCCAACACCACCCCTCCAAGCGCCAATGGATCAAGGGCGCCGCAGCCATAGGCACCCTGGCCGTTGCGCCCCACTTGTGGGCGCAGGGCAGCAGCAGCCCCGTGCGCATCGGCTACGCCATCGCCCGCACCGGCCCCTGGGCGGCTGGTGCACAGGTCAGCCAGGAACCGAACTACCTGCTGTGGGCCGAACAGGTCAACGCAGCGGGCGGCCTCTCCATCAAGGGCACAAAGCGCCCCATCGAGCTCATCGGCTACGACGACCGCAGCGAGACCGAGACCTGCGTGCGCACTTACGAAAAGCTCATGGGCAGCGACAAGGTGGACCTGATCCTGCCGCCCTGGGGTTCGGGCGCCAACTTCGCCATTGCACCGCTGGCCAACCGCCTTGGCTACCCGCTGCTGGCGCCCACGGCGCTGTCGCGCAAGCTGATCGATATGAACCTGCCCTACTTCTTCTCGCTGCTGCAGCAGCCCGACAAGATGATGGGCGCACTGGTGGACATGCTGGTGGCCAACAACGTCAAGACCATCGCCATCGTCTACATGGACGACCTGTTCGGCCTGGAGAACTTTGCAGCGTTGAACGCCGCGCTCAAAAAAACCAGCATCCAGGTGGTGGAGCGCAAAAGCTACCCGCTGGGCGTGAAGGACCTGGCCCCCGTGCTGCGCGGCATCAAGGACCAGAACCCCGATGCCTTCATCGGCATCACCTACCCGCCCGACACCATCCTGGCCAGCCGCCAGGCGCGCGAGGTGGGGCTGAACCCCAAGTTCTTCTACGCCTCCGTGGGCACGGCCTTCCAGCTCTACAAAAATGTGATGCAGGCCAACACCGAAGGCGTGATCGGCATGGGCTCGTGGAGCGTGAAAACCAGCCCCGGCGCCAAGGCCTACTTCGACGCCCACGTGAAAAAGTTCAACAAGGAACCCGACCGCTGGGCCAGCGGCCACTCGTGGGCAGCGCTGCAAATCATGCAGCAGGCAGTAGAAAAGGCAGGCCTGGACCGCAAGGCGCTGCGCGAGCACATCGCCAAAAACGAGTTCCAGACCATCCTCGGCCCGATCCGTTTCGCAGGCAGCGAGAACGCATCCATTCCCGGCACCGTGAGCCAGTGGCAGGGCAGCGATTTTGAAGTGGTCTGGCCCAAGGACCGCGCCACCGCGCAGCTCAATACCAGCAAGCCTGCCTGGAAGTGACTGGCCTATTCAACTCGGAAACTGCAACGTGTCTTTGACTTCCTGGGCCGAGCTGGTTGCCAGTGGCCTCATTACCGGCGGCATCTACGCGCTGGTGGCCATGGGCCTGAACCTGCAATACGGGCTGATGCGCATCATGAACATCTCGCACGGCGAGTTCCTGATGCTGGGCGCGTTCCTCACCTGGTGGGCGCACACAGCCACAGGCATCTCGCCGCTGCTGCTCATGCCGCTCGCGTTCATCGCACTGTTCGCCTTGGGCGTGGTGGTGCACGCGCTGTGTTTCAAGCGCTTGGCCGCACGCGCACCCAATGTGGACGTGTTCGAGGCGCGCAGCCTGATGGTCGGCTTTGGCCTGATGTTCCTGGTGCAGAACACCGCCCTCTTGATCTGGGGCGGCGACCTGCGCGGGTATGAATATCTGGCTGACCCGGTACAGATCGCAGGCATGCGCTTCACCGAGAACAAGCTGGTGCTGTTCGGCGTGGCGCTGGCGCTGTCGGCCGCGCTGATCGCGCTGCTCCGTCTCACGCTGCTGGGCAAGGCCGTGCGGGCGCTGATGCAGTCGCCCACGGGGGCGCAGCTGGTGGGCATCAACACGCGGCGCCTGCACCCCATGATGTTCGGCATCGGACTGGGCCTGTCGGGCGTGGCCGGGGCGCTGCTGTCGATGACCTACGAGATCTCCCCTTCGATGGGCGAGCCCTACACCGTGACGGCGCTCATTGTCATCACGCTGGGCGGCTTCGGCAGCTTGGCGGGCAGTCTGGCCGGTGGCCTGCTGCTGGGCGTGGTCGAGGCCCTGGGCATGCATTTCAGCAGCCCGTCTCTCAAGATGCTGCTGAGCTATGCCGTGTTCATCGGCGTGCTCATCTGGCGGCCCAACGGTTTGTTCAGCAAGAAATGAAACTCCAATATTCCAACAAGCCGTGGCTGGCGCTGGCTGCGGGGGTGGCGCTGGTTGCAACCCTCCCGTGGATGGTGTCCGAATTCGCGGCGTCCGTGCTGCTCAGCTGCCTGATGTACATCGCGCTGGCCACCAGCTGGTCGCTGTTCTGCGGCGCAACACGCTATCTGTCGCTGGCCACCTCAGCCTTCTTTGGCATTGGTGCGTACACCAGCGCCACGCTGCTGGGCGTGCTGCCCTGGCCCTTGGTGATTCTGAGCGGCGCACTGATCGCCACCATCGTGGCCGTGGTGATGGGCGCGGCCGTGCTGCACCTGCGCGGAACCTACTTTGCAGTGCTGACCTTCGGCATGACCGAGCTGATCCGCCACGCCGTGACCTTTGTCGAAAAGCAGGTGTCAGGCACCGTGGGCCGCGTGCTCACGGTGGTGCCCAGCAACGAGACGGTCTACCTCACGGTGCTGCTGATCGCAGCAGCGGCAATTGCCACGGCCATCGCCATCCAGCGCAGCCGCTTCGGCCTGGCGCTCTCGGGCATCGGTGCCGACGAGCAGCGTGCGCAGACGCTGGGCGTGGATACGCGCCTGGCCAAGATCATGGGCTTCGGCATCACCGCCGCGTTTGCGGGTGCGGTGGGCGCCGCCATGGCGGTGCGCTGGACGTACATCGAGCCTGCGGCCGTGTTCAGCCCGTTCATCGGCTTCCAGACGGTGCTCATCGCGTTGATTGGCGGTGCCACCAGCATCGGCGGCCCCATCCTGGCAGCCATCGTGTTCAGCCTGCTGGCTGAAACCCTGCGCCTGCAACTGCCCTACGGCTACATGATGGTGCTGGGGCTGCTGCTGATTCTGTGCGTGATGTACCTGCCCAACGGCTTGGCTACGCTGTGGCAGCGGCGCAAGCCTGCTGCGGAGGCGCACCATGGCTGAAGCCCTGTTGACCATAGACGCCGTGACCGTGCGCTTTGGCGGCCTCACCGCTGTGGACGGCGTGAGCGCGAAGCTCCACGCGGGCGAGCTCATCGGCATCATCGGCCCCAACGGTGCGGGCAAGACCACGTTCTTCAATGCCATCTCTGGCGTGCAGCCCCCCACCTCAGGCACGCTGGTGAGCGGCACCGACAACCTCACCGGCAGGGGCCCGCACCACTATGCGGCCCACGGCATTGCGCGCACCTTCCAGACGCCGCGCGTGTTCCCCGACATGACGGTGCGCGACAACGTGCGATTTGGCATGCAGTTCGCAGGCCGCCACCGCCAGGGGCCGGAGGGGCTGCGCAGCGAGGGCGAGATCCTGACCATGCTGGGCCTGGCGCACCTGGCCGACCGCCCTGCCGCCGATGTGACGCCGTCCCAGCAGCGCCTGCTGGAGATCGGCATGGCGCTGGGCACACGCCCGCGCCTGTTGTTGCTTGACGAGGTGGCTGCGGGCCTGACCGAGGCCGAGGTGGACGCCATGGCCCAGCGCATCCGCCGCCTGCGTGACGACTGGGGGCTGACGGTGGTGTGGATCGAGCACGCCGTGACCACGCTGCTCAAGTACGTGGAACGCGTGCTGGTGCTGCACCAGGGCCGCAAGATTGCCGACGGCACGCCCGCCGAGGTGGTGCGCGACCCGCATGTGATCGAGGCCTATCTGGGTGACGAGATGAGCCACAACGCAGAACAGGCGGAAAACACAGCGCAAGGAGCCACGGCATGAGCGGCGCGCACCTTACCGTTCAGAACCTGACCACCGGCTACAACGGCTTTCAGGTGCTGCAAGACCTATCGCTCGAGGCCGCACCCGGCGTCACCGTCATCGTGGGCC
>JBCNOJ010000275.1:0-7185 GCA_039593925.1 Acidovorax sp. | reverse complement strand
CCTTTCCTTATACTGCGCTCCCCTCTTCCAGCCTGTGGAGCTTGACCCGTGAACTTCTCGTCCTGGACACCCAAGGAGCGTCTGATAGCAGCAAGCCGGTGGCGGGTGCAGCAACCGGCTGGGAGTGGGGCGGGGCAGAGGGCGCGGATGGATCGGCTGAAGGCATCGGCTAAGCGGAAAAAAGAAGCGCTACCCGGTGCGGGGGTGCGGGATGGCCCGAGTTTGGGGGGCGGGCCGGGTTGCGCCAGATGGGAAAACCCGAGGGGCGGGGCGACTCCCGCCAGGGGCTTTGGAGCGTTAGGCGCGCTTGTCCAGCAACAGGCGGGCCACGCCTTCATCCTGCAGCACTGAAATGCCGTGGTCGCGGGCGAACACGCGGGCGTTGTCGCTGAGCTCCCCCTGGGTAATCACATAGACACCGGCAAAAGCTTCGCGCGCTTGCATCGCCGCGTGCAGCTCGCGCAGCGGCTCCACGCCGTGGGTGGCGGCTTTCCAGCGGCGGGCGCTGACCAGCGTGGTCTTGCCGTTCAGGGTGACGGCCAGGTCGGCAGCGCCTTGGTTGTTCAAACGCTCCACCGTGCAGCCGTCCCGCTCCCATGCGGCCGCCAAGGTGTCGGCAAAGCTGCGCCAAGGCATGCTGTTGACGGCGCCCAGCATCTCGGCCACCTTGGCAGGGCTGGGGGCGCGCAACTGGCGCCACGTGGCGATGCAGCCCACCACAAAAATCGGAAATCCCGCCAGCGCGCCCACCACAAAATATTCTTTGGGCAGCAGGGCGCCCGAAGCCAGCACGATGAGGCCTACCACCAAAAAGCTGATCCACCAGGGTGAACGCAGCAGCACGGCGAACAGGGATTTCTCGGCCATCTTGAATTTCACGGGAGACCTTTTCTTTCTGGATTCGGGAAGGGGTTGGCAGGTTTTGGCGTGCGCATTGTCCTGCAGATGCTGGGGCTGGGACGCTGAGAGCCCGTTCAAGGTCTTTTTGGAGATCGCATTGGAGTGCCATCGGGATGGGTGGATGACTCGGATGCGCCGCATGGGCCCGTGCCCATGCAAGTAATCTGGGCTTTCAATCGCCCGATGGCATCCAACCCTTCGGGCAAGCGCCGCGCCTGGCATCCACCCCAGCAAAACACTTGTGCGACTCCAAAAAGACCTTGAACAGGCTCTTCGATAGACTACCCGCCCCACAGGAGTTATTGAATGTCAGTCACCGAACAGGGCCTTTTGGCCGCACTTTCCAGCGTGCTGGACCCGCATACCGGCAAGGATTTCGTCAGCAGCCGCGCCCTGCGCAATCTGCAGATCAACGGCGGCGACGTGGCCTTTGACGTGGAACTGGGCTACCCCGCCAAGAGCCTGGTGCCCGAGCTGCGCCGCAGCCTGGTGGCCGCCGCCAAGGGTGTGGCGGGGGTGGACAACGTGTCGGTCAACATCACCACCAAGGTCATCGCCCATGCCGTGCAGCGCGGCGTGCAGCTCTTGCCCCAGGTCAAGAACATCATCGCCGTGGCGTCGGGCAAGGGCGGTGTGGGCAAGAGCACCACCGCCGCCAACCTGGCCCTGGCCCTGGCCGCCGAGGGTGCCAGCGTGGGCGTGCTGGACGCCGACATCTACGGCCCCAGCCAGCCCATGATGCTGGGCATCAACCGCCGCCCCGAAAGCGACGACGGCAAGACCATGGAGCCTCTGGAGAACTACGGCGTGCAGGTCATGTCCATCGGATTCCTGGTGGACCAGGACGAAGCCATGATCTGGCGCGGCCCCATGGCTACCCAGGCGCTGGAGCAGCTGCTGCGCCAGACCAACTGGAAAGACCTGGACTACCTCATCATCGACATGCCCCCCGGCACCGGCGACATCCAGCTCACGCTGTCCCAGCGCGTGCCCATGACCGGCGCCGTCATCGTCACCACCCCGCAGGACATCGCCCTGCTGGACGCCAAGAAGGGCATCAAGATGTTCGAGAAGGTGGGCGTGCCCATCCTGGGCATCGTCGAGAACATGGCCGCCCACGTGTGCAGCAACTGCGGCCATGTGGAGCACATCTTTGGCGCCGATGGCGGCAAGAAGATGGCCGCCGACTACGGCATGGACTACCTGGGCGCGCTGCCGCTGAACATGAGCATCCGCCTGCAGGCCGACAGCGGCAAGCCCACGGTGGTGGCCGACCCCGATGGCGAAGTCGCCGCCATCTACAAGAAGGTGGCCCGCGACGTGGCGGTGAAGATCGCGCAGCAGGCCAAGGACTTCTCCAGCAAGTTCCCCACCATCTCGATCAGCAAGAACACCTGAAACAGAACGTCGGACCCATTCCTTCACTCCGTTCAGCTGCTATTAAATGAATAGCTTCTTGCGCTTGATGGATAAGCGCTAGAGGCCAAAAACACTTGAAAAGTGCAACCATGAGCGAAAAGCCTGTCGGCCTGATCGACCCGCCCACGGGTTACGCCGCCTGGCTGGCCGAGCTCAAAGGCCGCATCCACACTGCGCAGCAGCGCGCCACGCTCGCGGTGAATCGCGAACTGGTGCTGCTGTACTGGGAGATCGGACGCGATATCCTGCAGCGCCAGGCCGACCAGGGCTGGGGCGCGAAGGTGATTGACCGGCTGGCGCAGGATTTGCGCGCGGCGTTTCCGGAAATGAAGGGGTTCTCCCGCGCCAATCTCATGTACATGCGCGCGTTTGCGCAGGCTTGGCCGGATGCCGAAATTGTCCAACAGGCTGTTGGACAATTGCCCTGGGGGCACAACCTCGTTCTGTTGACCCAGCTGAAGGACCCCGCGCTGCGGCTCGCTTATGCCCAAAGCGCCATTGCGCACGGCTGGTCGCGCAGCGTCTTGAACATCCACATTGAAGCCCGCCGGCTGGAGCGCAGTGGCAAGGCGGTCACCAATTTCGAAGCCAGCCTGCCTCCACCGCAGTCGGACTTGGCTCGGGAGTCTTTGAAAGATCCCTATCGATTTGACTTCCTGGGACTGTCTGACGAGGCGCGCGAGCGTGAGATTGAGGGCGCCCTGGTCAAGCACGTCACAGAATTCCTGTTGGAGCTGGGCGCCGGCTTTGCCTTCGTAGGCCGGCAGGTGCTGCTGGATGTGGGCGGCGACGAGTTCTTCATCGACCTCTTGTTCTACCACCTCAAGCTGCGCTGTTACGTGGTGATCGAACTCAAGGCCGGCAAGTTCAAACCCGAGCACCTGGGCCAGCTGGGCTTCTATCTCACGGCCGTGGACCGCCAGGTCAAGAGCGAGCACGACAACCCCACCATCGGCCTGCTGCTGTGCAAGACCAAGAACAAGGTCGTCGCCGAGTACGCGCTGGGCGACAAATCCCAACCCATGGGCGTTGCCGAGTACAAGCTGCTCGAGTCGCTGCCCACAGAATTGCAAACCAGTTTGCCCAGCATCGAGCAGATCGAGCGCGAACTGGCGGGCGACGGCGGCCCTGCAACGGGCGGTGCCTGAGGCCATGAACCTGCTCGCGTCCCTGCGCTATCTGGTGGCGCTGCACGAGCACCGGCACTTTGGCCGCGCCGCGCAGGCCTGCCACATCACGCAGCCCGCGCTTTCCAACGCGCTGCGAGCGCTGGAAAAGGAGTTTGGCGTGGTGGTGGTGCGCCGGGGCCGCAGCTTCGAGGGCTTCACCCCTGAGGGCGAGCGCGTGCTGGCCACCGCCCAGCGCATGCTGCACGAGCACCAGGTGCTGCAGCAGGACCTGAGCAGCGACGCCGCCCACCCGCGCGGCACGCTGCGCCTGGGCGCCGTGCCCACGGCCATGCCCATCCTCGCGCGGTTTGCGGCGCACCTGCAGGCGCGGCACCCGGGCATCGTGCCGGTGGCGCTGTCGATGAGCTCGCAGGCGCTGGAGGCGGGGCTGGAAAACATCTCGCTGGACCTGGCGCTGGGCTACACCGAGCGCATGCCTGCACGCGGCGGCCCGCTGCGGGCCTGGCCGCAGTATGTGGAGCATTACTTTCTGCTGCGCCGCGCGCCGCAGCCGCCCAAAGGTTCGCCGCGCGGGTTGCAGATTGGCCCGCCCATGGCCTGGGCGGATGCGGCGGCGCTGCCGCTGTGCCTGCTGACCCCCGAGATGCATAACCGCAGCCTGGTCGATGGCGCCTTTCGCACTGCAGGCGCTACGGTCATGCCCGCCATGGAAACCGATTCGGTGCTGACATTGGCGCTGAGCGTGGTGGCGGGCAACGTATGCAGCGTGCTGCCCGGCGCATTGGTCGATGCCGTGCGTGGCCACGACGGGCTGGAGGCGCTGCCTCTTACCGCTCCGGTGCTCACCACGCCCATTGGCTTCATGTCGCACCGGCAGGTGCAGCCCACGCGCGCGCTCGATGCGGCGCTGGCATTGGCGCAGGACCTCGACTGGCTGCAGCATGCCGCGGCGCACAGTGGACTTTTGGTCGCTGATTGAGTGCTGACCGCACGGGTTGCGGTGTTTGATTCATGGGCCGTTGTTAACGCGGCTGTTTCATTTGTTTTTGTGATCGACCCATGTGCATCGGCAATTTGACGCCGCCTGCACCCCTGGCCGACACTGCGGCGGCCCAGGCGCCCTATGCAGGTGCCTGCATACAAGCCCATCAACGCTCCCACGTCCCCGGTCCATGCACTTTGCCCCCGAAGCACCCACCGTCGCCGCTGTGTCGGTCAACGACATGCGCGAGCGCGTCCGCCGCAAAAGCCGCCTCAAGGGCCGCCAGCCCGAAGACGCAGCCATGGCCGAGGTGGCGCAGCTGCTGGGCCCGCGCCCGGCCACCGGCTTTCGGCGCGATCTGCTCATTGAATACCTGCACCGCCTGAACGACCACTTTGGCGTGCTGCACGACCGACACCTGGTCGCGCTCGCAAAGCAGATGAACCTGCCGATGGCCGAGGTGTATGAGGTGGCGAGCTTCTACCACCACTTCGACATCGTTCGCGGCGGGGATGCCGTGGCCCCGCGACTGGTGCTGCGCGTGTGCGACAGCCTGAGCTGCAGCATGGCCGGCGCGCGCGAGCTGCTGGCCGCGCTGCCCGAACGCCTTCGCGCGGCCGGGCAGAGTGATGTGCAGGTGTTGGCTGTGCCCTGCGTGGGTCGCTGCGAACAGGCGCCCGTGGCGGTGGTGCACCAGTGCCCGGTGCCTCACGCCACAGTCGATGGAGTGCTGGAAGCTGTCGATCTGAAGCCCAATCGGGCGGTAGCGATACATGCCCCTGCCCAAGGTGCTATCAATTTTGATATTGCTGAGTGTGTGGAGGCGAGCGTGCCTGCGCAGCCCGAGGGCACAAGCCCCGCTTACACCGACCTGGCCACTTACCGCGCCCACGGGGGCTACCAGACCGCTGCCGCCTTGGTCAATGGCGAGATGGACGCCGAGGCGGTGCTGGCCGCCATGGAAGACTCCGGCCTGCGCGGATTGGGGGGCGCAGGCTTTCCGGCCGGGCGCAAGTGGCGCATCGTGCGGGACCAGCCCGCGCCACGCCTCATGGCTGTCAATATTGATGAAGGCGAGCCCGGCACTTTCAAAGACCGCACCTACCTGGAGCGTGACCCGCACCGTTTTCTGGAAGGCGTCCTCATCGCCGCCCAGGTGGTGGGCACCGAGGCCATCTACATCTACCTGCGCGACGAATACCACGGCTGCCGCGCGCTGCTGCAAAGGGCCCTGGACGACCTGCGGGCCGAGCCGCCGTGCCCGCTGCCCCACATCGAGCTGCGGCGCGGCGCGGGTGCCTACATCTGCGGCGAAGAGTCCGCGATGATCGAAAGCATCGAAGGCAAGCGCGGCGAACCCCGCATGCGCCCCCCCTACATCGCGCAGGTGGGGCTGTTTGGCCGGCCCACGCTGGAGCACAACTTCGAGACCCTGTACTGGGTGCGCGACATCCTAGAGCGCGGCCCGCAGTGGTTTGCCAGCTTTGGCCGCCACGGGCGCAAGGGGCTGCGCAGTTTCAGCGTGAGCGGCCGGGTGAAGCACCCGGGCGTCAAGCTCGCGCCTGCGGGCATCACGGTGCAGGAACTCATCGACGAATACTGCGGCGGCATGCTGGACGGCCATGAGCTGTATGCCTACCTGCCTGGCGGTGCCTCGGGCGGCATCTTGCCTGCCAGCCTCAACCACATTCCGCTCGACTTCGACACGCTGCAGCCCTACGGCTGCTTCATCGGCTCGGCTGCTGTCATCGTGCTCAGCCAGCACGACCGTGCGCGCGATGCCGCACTGAACGTGATGCGCTTTTTTGAACACGAAAGCTGCGGCCAGTGCACCCCTTGCCGCGTGGGCACGGCCAAGGCGGCCGCGCTGATGGAAGCACCGCAGTGGGATGAAGAGCTGCTGGACGACCTGGCGCAGGTGATGGGCGATGCCTCCATCTGCGGCCTGGGTCAGGCGGCACCCAATCCCATCCGCTGCATCCACAAATACTTTGCGCACGAAGTGGGCGAGGGGCCCTGGCCGGGCGACCTGCCCAGGCCGCGCAACAGCCCGCTTACCGAGCAACTGCCCGCAGGGGTGAAGCCATGAGCGCCGTGTACACCTCTGCTGCTGCGCAGCCCGGCGTGGCCTTTGAGCTGGACGGCCAGCCCGTCACCGCTCAGCCTGGCGAAACCATCCTCAAAGCCGCACAGCGCCACGGCGTGGAGATTCCGCACCTCTGCTACAGCGACGGCCTGCGCCCCGATGGCAACTGCCGCGCCTGCGTGGTCGAGATCGATGGCGAGCGCACGTTGGCGCCTAGCTGCTGCCGCGCGCCGACGCAAGGCATGAAGGTGCAGGCCGCCAGCCCGCGCGCTCGCAAGAGCCAGCAGATGGTGGTGGAGATGCTGCTGTCCGACATGCCGGATACCGGCTACCGATGGAACGATGGCGGTGTTAATACTCCTGAATTGATAGCTGCAAGCGCTTACACAGAAAGCGCTAGAGGTCATTTTGAATCAAACACTCCCGAGGCGATAGGCCAGCACGGCGAGTTGAGCGAATGGGCAGATCGCCTGGGCGTGACCGTGCGCCCGGCACTCCAAGCCCTGCGCCGCGAGCAACCCGCGCCGGACCTGAGCCACCCAGCCATGGCCGTCAACCTGGACGCCTGCATCCAATGCAACCGCTGCGTGCGCGCCTGCCGCGAAGAGCAGGTCAACGATGTAATCGGCTACGCCCTGCGCGGCGCGGAGAGCAAGATCGTCTTCGAC
>JBCNOJ010000274.1:0-7192 GCA_039593925.1 Acidovorax sp. | reverse complement strand
CGTTTGGGCAGCAGGTTGATGCTGCCGCCCAGGCCGCCGCCGCCGGGGCTGGCGCCGTTCAGGAAAGCCGAGGCGCCGCGCAGCACTTCCACGCGCTCGAACAGTTCGGTGGCGATGTACTGGCGTGGCAGTAGGCTGTACAGCCCGTTGTAGGCCGTGTCGTCCGAATCCAGGATGAAGCCGCGGATGAAGAACGCCTCCTGGAAGTTGCCGAAGCCCCGCGCCACGCGTACTGTGGGGTCGTTCTGCAGCACGTCGCCCACGCTGCGGGCGTGGCGGTCCTGGATGAGTTCGTTGGTGTAGCTGGTGATGGAAAACGGCGTGTCCATCGCATCCTTGGTACCCAGGATGCCCGCCCGGCCGCCGCGCGCCACCTGGCCGCCCGCATAGGCCGGCGAAAGGCCCTGGGCCGAGGCATCGGCGCTGGCGTTCACCGTGACGGTGGAGAGCGTCTTGCCCTCGGCCGGAGCCTCGGCGGTTTGCGCCCATGCGGCGTGCGCCGTCAGCATGAACACCAGCGCTGCGGCGGTTGCGACCGGTGTGGCGTTGAACAGGGGGCGTACGCGGTCGGTGCGGCGGTGTGGGGTGGGCTGGCTCATGGTGTGCGGCGGTGAGATGGAAGAAGGTCGGTTGGGGTCGGGCCGTGCGATTCGGGAGCAAGGCGGCGCGGCATTGCAGGGTGATGGCCTGCCGTTCAGGAATTCAGTGCGTCGGTGGGTGGGGCATCGCTGGCGATGCCTTGCGCCAGCGGTGCACGTGCAGGGCGGCGCCAGGAGAACCAGCACATCACCGCCACGGGCACGCCCAGGCCCACCCACGACCACCAGTCGCCCCAGGTGTCGGACACCAGCGCGGTGATGAGGCCGGTGGTGGTCAGCACGCCCATCGCAATGGGCCAGCCCCACAAAGTCATGAAAGGGCTGCTCGGTTTGGATCGCGTCATGCCTGGCCCTCCGTGCGTGCCGTGGCCAGAGGCCCCGCCGCGTTGATGCCACCCAGCGATGCGGCCGAATCGGGCGCGCTGGCCGGGGCCGGGTTGCGCGCCTGCACACCCTTGCGCAGCCACAGGTACAGCCCGCTGCCCAGCACGATGATGGTGGCGATATCGAGCAGTGCCCACAGGATCTTCATTGGCATGCCGCCGTAGTCGCCAAAGTGCAGCGGCTGCGACACGAGCAGCGCCGTCAGGTACCACGGCAGCGTGGGCGCAGCGGTGACCTGCGCGGTGCGCGCATCCACCAGCACGGGCTTGAGCAGCTTGGAGGTGAGCGGTTCGTTGCCGCGCAGGAAGAACGTGTTGTGGTGCGGGCTGGAAAACGCCGTGCCCGGGAACGCAATGAACGACAGCTTGGTGCCGGGCGCCTGGGCCTGCGCGGCCTCCAGCGCCTGCTGGAGCGGACCGCGCTCGGTGGCCGGCACGATGGGCTGGCCTTCGTAAGGTTTGAGCAATGCCGTGAGCTGGTCGTGCTGCCAGTACTTCACGATGAGGTCGGCCCAGGTGTTGATCATGCCCGTGCCGCCCACCACAAAGGCCCACACCAGCGTGACGATGCCCAGAAGGTTGTGCAGGTCCAGCCACTTCACGCGTGTGGAACGGTCACGCCGTACGTCGCCAAACGCCAGCTTGCGCATGAACGGCGCATACAGCACCACGCCCGTGACGATGGCCACCAAAAGCAGCAGGCCCATGAAACCCAGGAACAGCTTGCCCGGCAGGCCGGCGAACAGGTCCACGTGCAGTTTGAACATCACATACATGAAGCCTTCGTCGAAACGCGGCTGCGCCAGCACCTGCCCGGTGCGTGCGTCCAGGGCCACGGAGCGGAAGTCGTCGGTGGGCGCCGGTGTGGGCGTGAGCGTGACGAACCAGACGTTCTCATCGTCCTCGCCCTGCGAGGCGTACTGCACCACGCGATCAGGGTGCAGCGCATGGGCCGTGGTCAGTATCTGGTCCAGGCTCACGCGGGGCGTGTTGGCGGGCATGGCGGGCGCCTCGACCTCAGTGCCCAGCAGGTGGCCGATTTCGTGGTGAAAGATGAGCGGCAGGCCCGTGAGGCACAGCAGCAGCATGAAGACGGTGCAGACCAGGCTGGACCACTTGTGGGTCCAGCTCCAGCGGCGCAGGGCGGTAGGGCTCAGCATGGGTGGGTGCGGGTGGCTGGGGCCGGTTGAATCGCTTCATCACGCAGCTGCGCGCGCATGCCCCGCTGCTCGGCATTGGCAACGGTCACAACGGCAACAACAAGGCGAGACGCGACGAAGGGGAACAAGCCAGGCAACCCGAAAGCATCAAGGGGCGGACGGTGGGTGCTGGCTGCAGCCGCTGGATGAACCACGGGGTTCGTACCAGGAAACAAGGGCTGTGGCTTGCGGAAAACCGAATTTTACATTGCAAATGGGAATGATTCCGTTTTGCGCGAATCCGCCGTGGTTTTCCTGCGAATGAATGGGTATGACAGTTTTATATTTCAATGATTATTGTATTATTGAAATATGAACGAATCCAATGTCATCCGCGCCCTGGCCGCTCTGGCGCAGGAGCTGCGCCTGCGGGTCTTTCGCGCACTTGTCGTCGCGGGGCAGGAAGGGCTGACCCCCGGCACGCTGGCGGAGCAACTCGGCATTGCGCCGAACACCTTGTCCTTCCATCTCAAGGAGCTGGCCCACGCCGATCTGGTGACGCAGGAGCGCCAGGGCCGCAATCTTGTCTATCGCGCCGCCTTCGAGAACATGAATGCGCTGCTGGCCTACCTGACGGAGAACTGCTGCCAGGGCGCCGCCTGCGAGGCGGCCCCTGCCTCCACCTCTGCGTCCCTCTCTGCCTCGACGTCCTCCTCAACCCCATCCTGCAACTGCTGAAAGGAACTTCCATGAAACGATTTCATGTGCACCTGCATGTGAGCGATCTCGACCAGAGCATCGCGTTCTACTCCAGGTTGTTTGCGGCCCAGCCCGCCCGTGTGGAAAAGGACTACGCGAAATGGATGCTGGAAGACCCCCGGGTGAATTTCGCCATCTCCACACGCGGCCGCCAGCCCGGCCTCGACCACCTGGGTTTTCAGGTGGACGCTGCCGAAGAACTGGCCGAACTGAAGGACCGAGCCCGGTCTGCCGACATGGCGCTGCTGGACGAAGGCGCCACCACCTGCTGCTACGCGCGCAGCGACAAGCACTGGGTGACTGATCCAGAAGGCATTGCCTGGGAGCACTTTCACACGCTGGGCGACATCCCCATGTTCAACGACAAGGAATCTGCACGGGCCGGGGAGACCGCTGCGTGCTGCGCTACGGGCGCGGCGCCGGTGGCTACCACGGCCCCGGCCCAGGCCGCCTGCTGCGGGCCCACCCCAGGCAACCCCAACGCGTGCTGCTGAGGGGAGCGCCATGAATGCAACGAGCGCACCTTTGAACGTGCTGTTCCTGTGCACCCACAACTCGGCGCGCAGCATCCTGGCGGAAGCGGTGGTGAACCACCTGGGCGGCGGCCGGTTCCGTGGCTACTCGGCAGGCAGCAGCCCGCGTGAGCACCAGCAGCCGCATCCGCTGGCCTTGCAGGCATTGCGCAACGCAGGCATCTCCACCGAAGGCTTGCACAGCAAAAGCTGGGACGCATTCGCCGCCCCCGGCGCGCCGGTCATGGACCTTGTCATCACCGTGTGCGACAACGCCGCTGGTGAAGCCTGCCCCTTCTGGCCCGGCCACCCTGCCACTGCACACTGGGGCTACGCAGACCCAAGCGCTGGAGATGCGCCCGATGGCGAGAAAGCCGAAGCCTTTCGCCGCACGCTGCTGGCCATCCAGCGCCGGGTGGCGCTGATGGTGAGCCTGCCCGGCGACAAGCTGGGCAGGGCAATGCTGGAAACCAGCGTGCGCCAGTTGGCGTCGCATTGAGGCCGCCATGCAGAACTCCGGCATGGGCGTGTTCGAGCGCTATCTCACCGTCTGGGTGGCTTTGTGCATCGTGGTCGGCATTGGCCTGGGGCAGTGGTTCCCCGGCATCGCGCAGACCGTGGGCCGGTGGGAGGTGGCGCAGGTCAATCTGCCCGTGGGGGTGCTGATCTGGGTGATGGTCATTCCGATGCTGCTCAAGGTGGACTTCGGTGCGCTGGGCGAGGTTCGCCACCATGTGCGCGGCATCGGCATCACGCTGGCGGTGAACTGGCTGGTCAAGCCGTTTTCCATGGCTTTCCTGGGCTGGCTGTTTATCCGCCACTGGTTCGCTCCGTACCTGCCGCCGGATCAGATCGACAGCTACATCGCGGGTCTCATTCTTCTGGCGGCGGCGCCGTGCACGGCGATGGTGTTCGTGTGGAGCCGGCTCACGGGCGGGGACCCGCTGTTCACGCTCTCGCAGGTGGCCTTGAACGACAGCATCATGGTGGTGGCCTTCGCGCCGCTGGTGGCGTTCCTGCTGGGCCTGTCGGCCATCATCGTGCCCTGGAACACGCTGCTCGTGTCGGTGGTGTTGTACATCCTGGTTCCGGTGGCGATCGCGCAGGCGTTGCGCCAGTGGCTGCTGCGGCGGGGGCAAGCCGCTTTTGATAGTGCGCTCCAACGCCTGGGGCCTGCGTCCATGGCAGCGCTGCTGCTCACGCTGGTGCTGCTGTTCGCGTTCCAGGGCGAGGCCATCCTGCGCCAGCCCCTGGTGATAGCGCTGCTGGCGGTGCCCATCCTGGTGCAGGTGTTCTTCAATGCCGCGCTGGCCTACGGGCTCAATCGGGCGGCGGGCGAAAAACACGCCGTGGCCTGCCCGTCCGCGCTCATTGGCGCCTCCAACTTCTTCGAGCTGGCGGTGGCCACGGCCATCAGCCTGTTCGGCTTTCACTCAGGCGCTGCACTGGCCACGGTGGTGGGCGTGCTGATCGAGGTGCCCGCCATGCTGCTGGTGGTCCGGCTGGTGAACGCGTCCAAGGGCTGGTACGAAGCCGGCCAGCCCGCGCGCTGAGGTGTGTGCGTGCGCGCTGCACCGGCGGCGCGCACCGCCCGCACACCTACCACACGTAGCGTGCCGTGAGCGTGACGTTGCGCTCGTCGCCATAGAAGCACGCGTAGCTGCAGGAACCCAAGTAGGTATTGTTCGCCAAATTCTTCAGGTGCACGGCGAAGCGCCACTTGTCCCACTGGTAGCGCAGCGCGGCGTCGAACAAGGTGTAGGCGGGCACGTCCATGCTGTTGAGCTCCTGTGTTCCCACATGGCGCACCCCCAGGCCCGCCGACAGGCCAGGGAACGCCGCGAAGCGATAGTCCACCCACGCAGCCGCCTGCGCGCGTGGCACGGAGGTGGGGCGCGTGCCCAGGTTGGCGGTGTTGCTGCGGGTGACGCGTGCATCCGTGGTGCCCACGGATGCTGTCACATCCCACCGGCCCATGCTGGCCTTGCCTTCCACCTCAAAGCCCTTGGACTGGATCTCTCCGGTCTGCTGCGAGAAGCCCGGGTGCTCCAGGTCGGACGTGAGTACGTTGCGCTGCGTGAGCTGGTAGGCCGCGAAAGTGATGGCCGCGTTGGTGCCGGGTGGCTCGTACTTGAGCCCCACCTCGTGCTGCACGCCTTCGGTGGGCTTGAACAGTTGCCCCGAGAAGTCCGTGCCGCCTTGCGGCTGGAACGAGCGCGTGTAGCTGTAGTAGGGCGCCCAACCGCCTTCGGCCAGGTACATCACGCCGGCGCGCGGGGAAAACGCCGTCTGCCGCTGGCCTCCACCACTGAAGGTGCCGGTGGGCGAGACCGTGCCGCTGAGGCCCCGTGCGCGGTCGTAGCGGCCGCCGAGCAGCACCAACCAGCGCTCGCCCAGCTTCATCTGGTCCTGCACGTAAAAGCCTGTCTGACGGGACTCCGAAACAGAGTGGGTGGGCGCGCCCAGCGTGGCGGTGCTGCCATAGACGGGCTGGTAGAGGTCCAGCGGAGTAATGGTGCCTACCCGCTGTGCGCGGCTGAAATCGCCTTTGGCATGGTCCAGCCCTACCAGCAAGGTGTGGCGCACGCCGCCGGTTGCAAACTGGCCGAGCAACTGGTTGTCCAAAGTCCACCCATCGTCGTTGTCAAACCGGGTGACAGCGGTGCGGCCCACAGTGCGCAGGCCCGTGGCGGGGTCCGCTCGGCCGATGGCGGAATAGGCGTTGTCGGATTCGTAGTTGTAGGCCAGCACGTTCTGGCGGAACTTCCACTGGTCCGACAGGCGGTACTCGAACAGATAGCCCAGCGTGATGCCTTCGGTGCGGAAGCGGTCGAAATCGGGCTCGCCCACGAACAGCGTGCGCGCGGTGCGCCCGCTGGGGTTGGGCAGCAGCGTGCCTTCCAGCGGCTTGCCGTAGTCGTACATGCTGTTGCCCTTGTTGTAGGTGGCCAGCAGGGTCAGTGTGGCGTCGGGTGTCAGGCGCCAGTCCAGCGCGCCGTTGAACAGCGTACGTTCGTCCGGAATCTGCGGGATCATCGCGTCGCCCTGGCGGGCCAGTGCGGTGATGCGGTAGCCCAGCCGCCCGTCTTCTGTCAGCGGGCCGCCCAGGTCCACGGCAGCCTGGCGGCGGTTCCACGAACCCACCTGCACCTCGGCCTCGCGCAGTGCCTCGGGTGTGGGGCGCTTGCTGACGAGGTTGATCACGCCGCCGGGCGCCGCCTGCCCGTAGAGGATGGAGGCCGGGCCTTTGAGCAGCTCCACCCGCTCGTATGAATATGGCTCCATGGCGCCGCTGAGCGAGTTGATGGGGAACTTGCTGCCGTTCAGATACAGCGGTTGCGAGCCCGTGATGTTGAAGCCCCGCACCGTGAAACCCGTGGCAATGCGGCGCAGCGCGCCACCGGTTTGCGACGCAATGCCTGCGGTGTAGCCAAAAGCTTGGTCGATGGAGTCGGCGCCTTGCGCTTCCATCTGATCGCGTGTGACGACGCTGATGGCCTGCGGGGTCTCCATCAGAGCGGTGTCGGTCTTGGTGCCGGTGGCGCTGCGCTTGGCGACGAAGCCGCGCACGGGGCCCTGGGCGGTTTCGGGGGCGTCTGCGGTGACTTTGACCTCGCGCAGCACTGTCTCCGGTGCGCTCGCGGGTGCGGAGGTCTGTGTCTGGGCCAGGGCAGGCAAGGCGGCGCTGGAGGTGGCCAGAAGGGTGGCCATGGCAAGCGGGCGAAGCCGTGCCGCGGGGACGTATTGCGGGTTGGAAGGGTGCATGGTGTGGTGTGCCGACGTTGGGCGTGGATGGGGGG
>JBCNOJ010000273.1:0-7217 GCA_039593925.1 Acidovorax sp. | reverse complement strand
GGGCATTGCTGCCGTTGGCGGATGCGGGAGGGGTGGGCGAAGGCGCGGGGCGGGTGGTCAGGCTGCGTTCAATGGCGCGCACGGCCTCCAGCCGTTCGTTAAGCTGGTCATTGCGCCGCTGCGCATCGCGCAATTGCTGGTTTTGCCGCTCCAGCTGTTCTTCCAGCCTGCGCTGCTGCAACAGGCGTGCTTCCAGCAGGCGTGCCAGCGGGTGCAAGGGCTGGGCTTGCGGGCTCTTGTTGCCCAGCACCCGCTGCACCAGGCCGAGCGCCCGTGCGGTGTCCACGGCCTGGCGCGTCTGTGCCAGTGCCACGGCCAGCAGCAGCGGGTTTTCCGCCGCAGCGTCTTCCATTTCCGCCAGCCGCGCAATTTCGCGGGGGAGTTCGGCCGGGGGCATGCGCACCGTGGTGTCGATCTGTGCCAGCACGGTGACGACGGGGTCTATGGCGCGCACTTTCTTGGGTTTGCGGGCGGGTTCGGCCGCTTCACTGCTGGGTGCGGCGGGCGGCTCCACTTCCGCCGCCACCTCCACCACCTCGGTGACAGAGGCTTTGGGGGGCTCGGGCGCCATGACAGGGGCCGGAGGCGGCGTTTGGCAGCCTGCCAGCGCGCACACGGTCAGACCGGCCAGCGACCACAGAAAGGCGGGGCGGTCGGCGGGCCGAATGGATGAGGGGGACGGATGGCTAGGAGGCATTCGGTAGTTCAATGCGAAAAAAGGAGCGGGCGCCGTCATCCACCAGTTGCACGCGGCCGCCGTGGGCGACGATGTACTCCTGAACGATGGACAACCCGATGCCTGTGCCGCGAACGGCATCGTCAGGCTGGCGTTCGCCCCGAAAAAAGGGTTCAAAAATCCGGCTCCTGTCGGCGCTCGCCACGCCCGGGCCCTGGTCAATCACATCAATGCGCACTTGGCCCGTGTGGCGCGACAACACCAGGCGCACGGTGCCGCCCTTGGGCGAAAACCGGATCGCGTTGGAAAGCAGGTTGCTAACGGCGGAGCCGATTTTGTCGGCATCGATGGCGAGGGACACATCGGGGCCTTCGGCCAGCACGTGCAAGCCGCGCGCCTGCCATTGCAGGCGCTGGGCTTCAACCTGCGCCTCCAGCAAAGCCAGAAGCGGCGTGTCCCGCCGCTGCAGCTGGCGTGCTTCGAAGGCCGCCGCATTGAAACGCAGCAGCGCTTCAATCTCGTTTTGCAGCACCAGCGTGTTGTGGTGCAGGATCTGCGCGATCTCCTTTTGCCCGGCCGTCAGTTCGCCGGTCACGCCGTCTTGCAACAAGGCCACGCCTTCTCGCAGCGCGGCGAGCGGGGTTTTGAGCTCGTGCGAAACGTGGCGCAGGAAACGGGCCTTGTCGGCATCCAGCTCCAGCAGCCGCAGGCGCAGCCACTCCAGTTGCTGCCCAACGCGGCGCATGTCGTCGGGGCCCGAGATGACGATGGCATCTTCCAGCTGGTTTTCGCCCAGGCGGCGAATGGCGTTCTCCAGCCGTTTGAAGGGCCGTGCGAGCCAGATGCCCAGCGCCAAGGCCAGCGCCAGGGCCAAAACAATGGCACCCACCACCTGGTGCGTCACGCTGCGGCGGCTGTCTTCCAGGCGGGCCTCCAGATCCTTGCTGCGCTGGTTGTTCACGTCCTGCACGGCCTGGGCAATCCCGGTGTGCAGGGCTTCCAGGGCCGCAAACTCCTCGGCGGCGCGGCGCTCGTTTTCCAAGGCGCGTTCCGGGGGCGCATCGAGAAGCGACTGAACCGTCTCCAGCCGGCGAGTCCACTGGCTTGCCAGCTCCTGCGGCAGCCCGCCGTCCTGCAACTTGTCGAGCAATGCCTGCGCTTCACCCGTCATGTCGTTGAAGCTCTTGCGCAAGGTGGCATCGCGCAGCACCAACGATTGCCGGGCCGAGCGCTCCAACGCTTGCCCGCGCTGGCTGAGCGACTGCGCCGCCGCGTTGAGCGCGGTGGCCTGGGCGGCGCCCAGGCGGTTTTGCGCCATCAGCTGTTCCAGCGTGTGCAAGGCCCGCAACGAACTTACGCCCAGCAGCCCAGCAATCAGCAGAAATGCGAGCAGCAGCAGTTGCTGGAAGGAGAGCCCATGCAGAGCGCTGTCCGGTCGCGTGGCTGGGCGTGGGGGGCTTTCTGCCGACATTCCTGGGTGGCCGGGATGGACGTAGCGGGTCGTCAGGCCATCAGAGCGGCTTCGCGCACCAGCACCTCGCCGCGCAAGGTGTAGGCCTTGGCTTCGGTGATGGTCACGTCCACCATCTGGCCCACCAGACGGGGCTGGCCCACAAAGTTGACCACGCGGTTGCACTCGGTGCGGCCCATCAGCTCGGTGGCGTCGCGTTTGGAGGCGCCTTCCACCAAAATGCGCTGCACCGTGCCCACGCGGTTTTCGCTGATGGACTTGATGTTGGCGTTGATCACGCCCTGCAGGTGCTGCAGGCGGCGCAGCTTCACGTCGTGCGGCGTGTCGTCGTGCAGGCCTGCCGCAGGCGTGCCTGGGCGGGGGCTGAAGATAAAGCTGAAGCTGTTGTCGAAGTGGATGTCATCGATCAGCTTCATCATTTTGTTGAAGTCGTCCTCGGTCTCGCCGGGGAAGCCCACGATGAAGTCGCTGCTCATGGCCAGGTCGGGGCGGATGGCGCGCAGCTTGCGCACCGTGCTCTTGTATTCCATGGCGGTGTAGCCGCGCTTCATCGCCATCAAAATGCGGTCGCTGCCGTGCTGCACGGGCAGGTGCAGGTGGCTGGCCAGCTTGGGCAGCTTGGCGTAGGCCTCGATCAGCCGGGGCGTGAATTCGTTGGGGTGGCTGGTGGTGTAGCGAATGCGTTCGATGCCGGGGATGTCCGACACGTATTCGAGCAGCAGCGCAAAGTCGGCAATCTCGGCTGTGCCCCCCATCTTGCCCAGGTAGGCGTTCACGTTCTGGCCCAGCAGGGTGATTTCCTTCACGCCCTGGTCGGCCAGGCCCGCCACTTCCACCAGCACGTCGTCAAACGGGCGGCTCACTTCTTCGCCACGGGTGTAGGGCACCACGCAGTAGCTGCAGTATTTGCTGCAGCCTTCCATGATCGACACAAAGGCGCTAGCGCCTTCGACGCGCGCGGGCGGCAGGTGGTCGAACTTCTCGATCTCGGGGAAGCTGATGTCCACCTGGGGCTTGTCCAGCTGCTCGCGCTGGTTCAGCATCTCGGGCAGGCGGTGCAGGGTTTGCGGGCCGAACACTACGTCCACGTACGGTGCGCGCTTGATGATCTCGGCGCCTTCCTGGCTGGCCACGCAGCCGCCCACGCCAATCTTCACGCCGCGTGCTTTCAGGTGCTTGATGCGGCCCAGGTCGCTGAAGACTTTCTCTTGCGCTTTCTCGCGCACCGAACAGGTGTTGAAGAGGATGAGGTCGGCCTCGTCCACGTTCTGCGTGGGCTCGTAGCCTTGGGCAGCGTTGAGCACGTCGGCCATCTTGTCCGAGTCGTACTCGTTCATCTGGCAGCCGAAGGTTTTGATGAAGACTTTTTTGGACATGGCGGTGTCGCTATTCGGAAAAAGGATGCAGCGGCGCGCCCGGTGGGTGCCGCAGGATGCAAGGGCTGGGCCGCGTGCAGCGGCCTGACCGGGGATTACTTCTGAACCGGGTCGTACTCGGAGCGGTAATTGCGCTCGACCGTGTCGCTGCCTTTGCGGGGCTGGTCGGCCTCGCCCTGGCTCAAGATCCAGGCGGTCTGCAGCATGCCCGTGCTGGGCTCGATCACGTAGTTCACCCGAAAGCTCTGGCCCAGCACCGTGTGGGCCATCACCAGCGTGTTCTGAGGGCTGAAAAGCCGCATGCCGGGCGCCATGCGGATGGCGCGGCCGTTGAGCGTGGCGTCCGAACCGGCCGTGATGGTCAGCGTGCCACGCAGCGCAGCGTCGGGGAAGGTGCGCACACCACCCAATGCCGATTGCACCTGCGCGGTGGCGGTAAGGGTGATGCCAAGCAATGCGCAGCCCAGACCAGTGGCAATGGCGCGTTTCAGCAGTTGGGTGGAATAGGGTGTGTGGACAGACTTCATGGGGCAGCGTTTCTTGGTTTTTATCCAGGGGCTGGAGGGGCGATTCTACGGTTATGCCTAAGATGCGCGCCAAACCACCACGCGGGGCACTGTTCATGAGCGAACGATTGGAGCAGGCACGGCAGGCTTTTTTGCGCGGCATTGCGCTGTTTGAAAGCGGGCAGTACGAACCTGCCGATGAAGCGTTTGCCCAGGCCCTTGCGCTGGCGCCCGGGCGTGCCTCGGTGTTGCTGAACCTGGGCGTGACCAAAGTGCACCGCCAGCTTTTTGCTGAAGCGGTGCCTTTGCTGCAGGCGGCCCTGGCTGCCGACGACACCTTGGCCGACGGCTGGGCGGCTCTCGGGCTGGCGCAGATGGAACTGGGGCAGTGGGCGGAGGCGTTGCGCAGCCACGAAAATGCCGTTGAGCGTGGCGCAGGCGTGGCTGCCGTCCAGATGCGCCTGGGCCAGTGCCAGGCGCGGGCAGGGCGCACACCGCTGGCGTTGGCCACTTTGCAGGCCGCCGTGGAGCAGGATCCAGGCTTGGCCGAAGCGTGGAGCCAACTGGGCCACTTGCAGCGCGAGATGCAACAGCCCGCCGAGGCCGCACGCTGCTACCAGAACGCGCTGGACCGGGGAGCGGACGCGGATCTCCATCGCTACTACCTTGCGGCCCTGCAGCAGGGCGGGCCGGTGCCCAATGCGCCGCGCCAGTATGTGCAGACATTGTTCGATCAGTACGCCGACGAGTTCGAAGACCACCTGGTGGGCGCGTTGCGCTACCAGGGGCACCGGGTGTTGGTGGAGGCGTTGCCCGCTGCCTGCCCACCCCGCTTTGCGCAAGTGCTGGATCTGGGTTGCGGCACCGGATTGTGCGGCCCGCACATCCGGCCCCGGGCCTCAGTACTCTGGGGCCTGGATCTTTCCGCCGCCATGCTCGAAAAAGCCCGTGCGCGCGGTGTCTACGACCACCTGATCGAAGGGGACGTGGTGGAAGCCCTGGGCGCCGAAGCGGCCGTGTTTGACCTGGTGCTCGCAGCGGACGTGTTCATCTACGTGGGCCACCTGGATGCGGTCTTTGCACAGCTGGCTCAGCGCATCTCTTCTGGCGGTTGGCTGGCCTTCACGATCGAGGAAGCGGCCAAAGACGCCGGGGCCGGGCCGCAGCTGTTGCCCAGCCTGCGTTACGCCCACACGCAGGAATATGTGGAGGCGCTGGCCTTGCGGCATGGCTTTACCTGCGCACATGTCCACAGCGCGCCATTGCGCTGGGACCAGGACACCGCAGTGCCAGGCAAATACTTCTACCTGCGGAAACTATGAAAAAGATAGCTTTTGGCGCTTGATTTAATTGAGTTCCAATGCCTTTTTACCTTGAGAATCAATGGATGAAAGCGCTGGCAGCTATGCTTTTTGATGAACCGCACAAACAAAAACCCGCAGTGCTTTGGTCACTGCGGGTTTGTATCTGGTGGTCGTAGGTGGACTTGAACCACCGACATCAGCATTATGAATGCTGCGCTCTAACCAACTGAGCTATACGACCGAAGCCCCGAATTATAGAACATATTTTATTGGTGCGTGAAGTTGGCGGCGCGTTTGTTCATGAACGCATCCATGCCTTCCTTTTGGTCCTGAGTGGCGAACAGTGCGTGAAAGAGGCGGCGCTCAAACATCACCCCGTCCGACAACGATCCCTCAAAGGCGCGGTTGACCGACTCCTTGGCGGCCATCACGGCAATCTGCGAGAACCCGGCCACGATGATGGCTGCGCCCAGCGCCTCGTCCATGAGCTTGTCGAAAGGAACTACACGGCTCACCAGCCCGGCGCGCTCTGCCTCGGCGGCGTCCATCATGCGCCCCGTGAGGGCCATGTCCATGGCTTTGGACTTGCCCACTGCACGGGGCAGGCGCTGTGTGCCGCCCGCGCCGGGGATCACGCCCAGTTTGATTTCAGGCTGGCCGAACTTGGCGTTGTCGGCTGCGATGATGAAGTCGCACATCATGGCCAGCTCGCAGCCACCGCCCAGCGCAAAGCCGCTCACGGCGGCGATCACAGGCTTGCGGATCGAGCGGATGGCTTCCCAGTTGCGGGTGATGTAGTCACCCTTGTAGGTGTCCGCAAAGCTGTACTTGGCCATCGCGCCAATGTCGGCGCCTGCGGCAAAGGCTTTCTCGCTGCCTGTGACGATGATGCAGCCGATTTTCTCGTCCGCATCGAAGGCCTTGAGCGCTTCTCCCAGCTCGTTCATCAACTGGTCGTTCAGCGCGTTCAGCTGCTTGGGGCGGTTCAGCGTGATCACGCCGACCTTGTCCGCTTCGGTGCGCACTTCGATGGTTTCGTAGGCCATGGAATCTCCTGGGTTATGGGTATTTATGAATGGGGCGAAGCATATAACGAAGCCTCTGGCGGAACGCTGTCTACCCCTGGCCAAGCCAACGGGTCAGCGCTGCGGAGTGGGTGGGCGTAAGGCTGATGGTGTCGGGCGCTGCGGTGTGCGCTAGCGCATCGCCCGCTTTGTGCGCAGGTTTCGCAGCCCCTGTGCCAGAGGCTGCAGGGCGCAGCAGCTCCAGTGGCAGGCGCAGCAGGCGACCGTCGCGCGCGACGATGGCCGTCACCGAGCGTTGGGTGCCAGCGTAGAAGCCCACATCGTCCAGTCGGGCAATGCGCCATTCCTGGTCCTGCACGGCCAAGCCCAGCCATTCGTCGCCCGCCGCCAGCCCGGCTTTCTCGGCAGCGCTGCCGCGCAGCACCGTCTTGATCTGTACGCTGTGGTTTTCCGCCACGCGCAGGCCCAATTGCTGCGCGAGTTGCGGTGTTTCCCCTTTCAGGCTCACGCCATTGGAGGCAAGCAGGTCGGCCAGCGGAAGCTCGTCTTTGCCGTGCACCCACTGATCTAATTCATCGTCAAACGAGCGGCCTGCCAGCTCGCGCAGCACATCGCGCAAATCCGCTTCGGACATCGGGCCGCCTTCGGTCCGTGCCCACAGGGCCCGCATCACGTCGTCCAGTGTGGTTTTGCCTTCGCGCCGCAGCGCCAGGTCCAGGCACAACGCCACCAGCGAGCCCTTGGTGTAGTAGCTCACGGTGGCGTTGGGGGTGTTTTCGTCCTGGCGGTAGTACTTCACCCAGGCATCAAAGCTGGCCTCGGCCACCGATTGCACGCGCCGCCCCGGTGTTTGCAGAAC